>JBHJNX010000195.1:0-8737 GCA_050330335.1 Pleurocapsa sp.
AAAAAAAACTCGAAAAATTTAAAAAACAACTAATAAAACAGGAACAACAGCATCAAGCTGAATTAACAGAATTAAAGCAACAATTAAATCGTATAGAAACCCAAAATCAATCTCTATCGATAAATTTAGACCGTCTTAAAGCTTTGTTATTAGATAATAACTGTAACGTAAAAAATAACCAGCATTTTAATGATTAAGGGCGATCGCCGCTACAATCGAATGCCAAAATAATTGGCAAAAATTGGCAAAATTCTACTTCATAACTTAAGCGTGATCGCCTAAAATGTTGATCTATCCGATAACTTGCTTAGGTAAATTTCGCTAAAATAACAGTAAACTAGTAGCCAAGTAGATGTTCTGAAACAACAAGATAAATTTACGTAAATTTTAAGAGAACATCAATTTTGAGGCGAAAAAATCCAACGACCTTGCCCAGTCGTAGTTCACAGGATAAATTATTAGGCAGAATCACTTAAATTTTAAGAGCAACTGAATGAACCCTCTATTAGCAAAATTCATCAGGTCGGTATATCGCAAAGAACCTATATCTGGCTTTCTGCTGATTTTAGGCTTGACCGATGCTGTCATCGGCGGAGTAGGTGAACGTTGGAGTTTGCTGTCAATAGGCTTGGTTGTAGCTTTATTGGGTATGGCTGTTCGCTGGAAACAAGCGGCTAAAACCTCAGAAAAAGCGATCGCCGTTGAACAAGCCAGATATTTGCTACCTCCCACTTCATCTCGTTCTCCGTTACCTTTATTAATGAGCAACAATAAACGTCGTCAGTAGAAAGTCACCCATTCAAAAATTAACAGAAATATATCTCAATCATCTGAAAAACAATACGTGAATAATTCATGAATGTTTTTAAAATCTCACCAATTATCCGTATTACTTTATTGAGTCTGTATATTGCTCTAACCTTACCCCTGCCTTTTTTAGCCCAATTTACTAATGCCCCCGTACCTGTTTGGTTATTGTGGAGCGGAATTTTGTTTGGAGCGATCGCCTTATATGGAGCTTTGAGCGAGCGAGTCATCCTCGATGAAGAAAAAATCCAGGTAGCTTATCCCAGTTGGGTGCCGAAATTCTTTCGTAAAGGGTGGTTGTTAGCTTGGCAAGATATTAAAGACCTGAAACTGCGGACTACGGGACAGGGAGGTTTAGTTTACTATTTTACTTCTATCCAAAGCGATCACGCCTATTTATTACCAATGCGAGTAGCCGGTTTCGCTAAAATGCTACAAATTGTCACCGCCAAAACTAATATCGACACTACCGATATTCGTCCCCTAGCTCAACCCTGGATGTATTTAATCTTATTCGTTTTTACCATATTTTTGTGGCTTATTGATGGCTGGACGATCTCGATGGCAACACACCTTTAATTAGATTATTAAGAAATATTGTCAGGGTAACCATTGGGGGTGAAAACCAATAAAAGGTAACTGTTCTAACTGATAAGGAGAAGGAATCAGCATCCAAATATGGCTGTTGACAATTGTTTCTCCTGAATTAGTAGTAGGAGTGTTAATCGTAGGAGTAACTTGTCCGGTTAAAACGCGATCAAATAAAATACCCAAGCCATCGGGGGCAATACTAATCTGGACATCTTGATATTCTGGTAAAGTTAAAATCGGTGTGGTTTTCCCCGTCGGGATTTCGATGCTAGCCAAATAGGGTTTTTCTTGATACTCTTTAGTTTTTTCTACCTCTGTCAACCAACAATATAATTTAGTCGCGCTGGGATGAAATTGACAATCTAAAATTGAACCTTCGATGTTTAATAATTCGGTTTGTTTTCCCTGGTTGTTAACATAAAATAGCGATCGCGTGTAGCTGAGATTGGCATTGTCGGTATTGTAATTGATCATAGCTGCCCCCGAACCATTTGGTGCGAAACTGAGAACTTGTCCAAATTGGGGTAAAAAATCAAGGGGGTCGGCATCGGGTTGTAGCGGTAGTAGGGCAATCCCTTCCCCTTGGGCGACAGCTACGGTTTGACTATCAGGAGTTAACAAAAAATCTCCTCCAGGGGAATCACTAATCAGTTGAGGCGGACGGTTTTTGGCGATCGCCCATAAACCAAATTTTGAAGGCTGTTGGCGATCAACTCTCTGTACCACAATGGTTTTACCGTCTTGGGAAAGATTGAATTTATTATTTTGATATTGTTGATTGTCTAAAACTAATTTCAGTTGAGGACGAAAATTTTTAAGATTAGGGTCATTGAGTCCTGTAGTTACGGTATATAACTGCAAAGTGCGAATCGAATCGATTCCGCTATCGCGACTGGCGGCAGAAAATAACAGGCGATCGCTTTGGGGATAGGGTTCAAATTCAAATACAATCAAATTATCTGGAGTCACAATAGTCTTTTGTTGTTGCGTCCAGTTATATAAAACCAATCTGCCGTTTTCTTCTCCCTGACTGCCGATATAAGCAAAAGCGCGATCGCGACTGCGAAAATTACCGACAAATTGCGGCATGACTTCTCCATCTTCAGTAGCAAATCGATCTCTAGCGTTATTTAATGTAACTTGATAACTTTCGCCATAGGGAGCGGGAGTTTCTAAAGTATACGCTAGGGTGAGTCCAGACCAGCTTATTTTTCCTGGTAAGGGCGGCTCAATTGCCAGATTTTCTTCCACGCTGGCACGATCCATCGGACGGTTGAAAGTCAGTAAAAATGCTTGGTCTTCTTTGCCAACAAATTTATTTTGCCAGCTAAATTGACTAACTCGCGCCCCATTATAAAATAAACAATTATCTCCACAAGCATAACCACCCCAAACCAACAAGCCCATAATTAAACCCAAGATCGTGATTAGGGCGATCGCGATTTTATCTATCGGTTGTAAGACTTTCATGGTTAATTAAAGTTGAATGTTGTATCGAGGATTATTTATTGGTTTAACTACTTTAGATTTAATTTATCTGAGCGATATCTATCCCCAGGTTAATTAAAAAGTAGTAGCGAAAGATTACCTTACTGTAGCAGGTGGACCGGCTACTAATGCTGCCGTCGCTTTTAGTTATTTTGGCAATTGCAGCAAATTATTGACTGTTTTAGGACATCATCCCCTAAGTCAGTTAATTAGAGCGGATCTGGAAAATTATTCCCTGCAAATTTTAGATTTAATTCCCGAAAAATCCGATAGTCCACCAGTATCTTCCATTATTGTCACGGCTGCCACAGGAGAAAGAGCGGTTATTTCGATTAATGCCCTCAAATCTCCTGGCAAACGATCGCAAATACCAGAACATATTTTAAATGACTGATTTATGTAGCACTTAAAGAAGGCAGAAAATTTACCAACTGGGGAAAAGTAATAATTAATACTAATACCAATAACTGTAAGAGAATAAAGGGAATTGTACCGCGATAAATATTTTCGGTTGTCACCTCCGCCGGGGCAACTCCCCGTAAATAAAATAAAGCAAAACCAAAAGGGGGAGTTAAAAAAGAAGTCTGTAAATTAGCCCCGATAATTACCCCATACCAAATTAAATCGATGCCTAACTGTTGGGCAACAGGAGCAAAAATCGGAATTACAATAAAGGCAATTTCAAAGAAATCGATAAAAAAGCCCAGAAAAAAAATAACCAGCATATTGACCAGTAAAAAGCCAATTGTGCCTCCTGGAATGCTAGTTAGAAGCTCACTGAGGGTGCGATCGCCTCCTAAGCCGCGAAAGACTAAACTAAAAGCTGTAGAACCGATCAAAATAAACATTACCATCGTGGTAATTCTTAATGTAGCGTCACAGACTTCTCTCAAGGCTGCCCAATTTAACTGACGATTGGCCGCTGCCAGAATTATTGCTCCAACCGAACCAATAGCACCTGCTTCTGTAGGGGTAGCAATACCCACAAAGATACTGCCCAAAACCAAGAAAATTAACAACAACGGAGGTAACATGACTTTTAGTACTCGTTGCCATAAGTTTTTACCGCCAATATTTCTTACTTCAGCAGGTAAAGCAGGTGCAGCATCGGGTTTGAGAAATGCCACAATTATCACATGGAGGGCAAAAGCACTAGCCATTAATAACCCAGGAATCAAAGAACCGATAAACAGATCGCCAACAGGAACTCCTAATTGATCTCCTAGTACTACCAAAACGATACTAGGAGGAATAATTTGCCCCAAAGTACCAGAAGCAACGATTACCCCTGCCGCTAATTCTTTGTTGTATCCATAACGCAACATAATCGGTAGAGAAATTAAACCCATTGCTACTACAGTGGCAGCAATTACTCCTGTAGAGGCAGCTAATAAAGCTCCCACAATAACTACAGCTAATGCTAAACCACCCCGCATCCTCCCAAAGAGAATACCCATAGTTTCTAACAATTTCTCGGCAATGCCTGTTTTTTCCAACATCGAACCGAGAAAAATAAAATAGGGAATTGCCAATAGGGTATAGTTGCCCATAATGCCAAAAATGCGACTGGGCATAGCATTAAACAGACTTAGACTAAATTCTCCCAAAGCTGTGCCAACAAAAGCAAAAATTAGGGCTACTCCCCCCAGAGAAAAAGCTACTGGATAACCGAAAGATAATAAAATTAATGCCCCAGCAAACATTGCCATTCCCAACCAGTCATAACCCATTAGTCTTCCTCCTGAGTGGGAGCGATCGCCCGAAAAATTGCCCAGTTTTTAATGGCTTCGGAAATTCCCTGAAAAATCAATAAAACAAAACCAATAATAATGACGAATTTAATGGGATAGCGGGGTAAACCTCCAGGATCTGGAGATATTTCTCGTATATTCCAAGAATTAACAATTGTTCCCCAAGAATAATAAATTATCAAACAACAGAAGGGAATTAAACATAAAATACTACCTAAAAAATTAGCTAGAGCCTGACGACGACGACTCCAATTTTTGTAAAAAATATCTACCCGAACGTGTTCGTTATATTTCAGGGTATAAGCTGCACCTAACAAGAATACTAAATCAAAAATATACCACTGAATTTCTATTAGAGCATTGGAAGTAAGATTAGTACCAACCAGTTTACCTAAATATCTACCTGCTACATTCCAAACTCCTACTAAGACCATTAATAATACCAGCCAGTAAGTCAGGCGACCGATCCATTCATTGATCGTGTCAATGATTCTGGCTATTTGTAATAGCTTGCCCAAATTGTCTCCCAGTGATTAAATGATAAATGTTAAACCATCGCCAGATTTGATTCGTTGCCAATTCGCGATAAATGCCAACAACCATGAATATTTTCTACCATTTCATCAGATTGAGTCCATCTAATTTCATACATTGGTGATTCTAAATCTGGTTGAAAAGTCTGTCCGTCTTTTAAGATGGGAAACTCCGTTAAACGATAGTAATTAAAAACATTCATTACATAAATAGCTAAACTAGTTTCTTCAGTGTTATCTACAGAAACATCAGCTTTACCAAAATGGTTCATACCACAAGAATAAAACCGATCTTTCCCTTCAATTAAGACCACAAACAGAGAATAAATATCAAAAACATCAGCAGAATTATATCGTGCCAACCAATAGGTGCGATCGCGCCATATTCCTGCCGATTCAACTCGAACTGCTAAACCACCAATATCTAAAAAAATTTTGGCAAATCTGGCAATTTTAAGGCAAGTTTTATAATTACAATCGAAATCACTGAGATAAACAATTTGCTGATAATCGCAGTAAGATTTTTCTCCATTGATCTTTTGTTTACCGCGATCGCTAAAATAGATCGAGCAACTTTCATTGGTAGCAGTTTCGATTAATCTTTCACCCACAATTTGATAATTGCGATCGCCATCCGCCGCTAAAAAGGATATTATCTCTCGTTTACTTGGCCATTTTCCAGGTATTCCCAGAATAATGCGATCGCTCATTTTTTTGTTTAGTCGAAGTCTCTCTATGCTTAAAATTATCTCAGAGATGCCGTAATTGCTGTCATACTGATAAGCTTGAGTTAGAACCAACGAGTGGGAAAAAGAACATCAAAACTATGTCTAAACAAGATCGATTAGGGATATTTATTAGTGGTGTAATGCTCGGTAGTGCCGCAGGTACTATGTTGGGTTTGTTGATTGCGCCGCGCACTGGTAAAGACACCAGGAAAGTCTTACGAAAATCTGCCGATGCCCTGCCACAACTGGCAGAAGATTTAGCAACCAGCCTTCAATTACAAACAGGTCGTCTTTCTGAAACCACCTTACAAAATTGGGAAGGTACTTTAACCAGACTTAGGGAAGCGATCGCCGCAGGAGTAGCAGCCAGTCAGCTAGAGAGCCAAAAAATCGAAAATCGTGTTAGAGCTAATAATTTAAACTCCTCGATTACTGATCGCAATTAACTATCACTATACAGCGCGATCGACCTTTATGATGAATCCGTTATTTTGGCTAGGACTATCTTTATTTTTAGTGGCATTTAGTTTAGTAGCTGTTTTAATTGTTGCCATTCCTACTCTGCAAGAAGTAGCTCGCGCTGCTCGTAGTGCCGAAAAACTCTTTGATACTCTCAACCAAGAATTTCCCCCGACTCTAGAAGCCATTCGCCTTACCAGTATTGAAGTGGGAGAATTAACTGATGAAATCAATCAAGGAGTAGAAAGTGCCAGCGAAGTAGCCAAGCAGGTAGATCGGAGTTTAACTACCGCCAGACAACAAGTACAACAGGTGCAAATTCGTAGTAGCGGTTTGGTTGCTGGAGTTAAAGCTGCTTGGAAAGTTTGGCGCAACCCCGAACCCGAAAGCAGATTTGTCAGAGAACCACGCCAATCGATTAACTACCTTAAAAATAAACCGACTCCTAATTCTCCTTCTCAGAAATAGCCGATAGCAAAATTTTCCCTCGGAGACATTCCCACCACTGCTAATAACTGATAATCTTAATGTAAAGTAAACAACTGTAACAAAATTAAAATAGTTTTTAATAAAACTAATAGTTAACAGAAATATTTTTAGTTAAACACACCATGCAAAACAGCTTAATACAGCGTTTTTTAGTTGCTTTGGGAATTTGCTTATTTACTGTATCTACTTGGTTTGCTCCTGCTGCTTGGGCGGTAAATAACCCAGAATTACTACCCGATACGGTAACTCCTGTAGTGGATTTAGCAAATTTTTTACCAGAACTGCAAGAAGAATCATTAGTTAAAAACTTAAATCAATTTGAAGCCGAAACCGGCTGGAAAATGCGGGTACTGACTCAGTACGAACGTTCTCCAGGTCGTGCGGTTAAAAAGTTTTGGGGTTTAGATGATAAAAGTATCTTATTAGTTGCAGATGGTAGGGGCGGTAATCTTTTAGCTTTTAGTATCGGCGATGATGTTTATGAATTGTTACCCCGTACATTTTGGATCGAATTACAAACCCGCTTTGGCAATATGTACTATACCAGAGAATTTGGTGAAAATAACGCTATTGTCGAAGCTTTAGAAGCCGTTCAGGGATGTTTGGTCAAAGGAGGTTGTAATGTCGTGCCGGGACTACCTCAAGAACAATGGATTTTAACTTTGATTAGTTCGATTATTGGTGGCATTATCTTAGGTGTAGCTGCTATACCTCGCAAACAGGTGCAGGGCATAGCCTGGCAATGGGCATTGATCATGTCTCCTCTGTGGGGAATTTTGTTTATTGCTTTCGGTATAGGGCCTGTAGTAACTCGTACTTCGGAATTTTTACCCCTATTTCGTAACATTATTGGTTTCATGTTGGGTGCTGTAGTAGCTTTTCTCTCGCCGACCTTTAGCCAAACACCTAAGTCAGAAACCTAAAAATCAGATACTTTAATAGGGTAGGCAATGCCTACCGCAAAAGATCGAAGATTATGAGTGATGTTCAGAGAAACCGAGTCAAAAATTTAGCTCAGAAATATATCGACGGTAATAATCCTAGCGGTTGGTTTGAAGAACTTTATGCTACTGCCCAAGGAGATAAAGATGCAATTCCCTGGGCAAAATTAACGATAAACCCCCATTTAGCTAACTGGATTGAACAAAATCCACACCAAGGAGTGGGAAAAACTGCTTTAGTGGTGGGTTGTGGTTTGGGTGATGATGCTGAAGCGATCGCTAAACTCGGTTATCAAACAGTTGCTTTCGATATCTCTCCTACGGCGATCGCTTGGTGTAAACAGCGTTTTCCTGACTCTCAAGTCAACTATCTAGTTGACGATCTCCTGCAACCTAGCGTATTGACAGAACGAAAATTCGATTTCGTTGTCGAATCCTATACACTCCAAGCATTACCAGCTACCGTTAGACATCGAGCGATCGCCCAATTACCTCAATTTGTCGCTCCACAAGGTAGATTATTAATTATCTGTCGTGGTAGAGAGCTTGATGAACCTGAAGGGGAATTACCCTGGCATTTAACAATAGAAGAATTAGCTGAGTTAGAAGTGTTGGGTTTAAAACAAGTTGCCTTGGAAGATTATCTAGATGGACTAAATAACACAGTAAGATATTTTCGCCTGGAATATTTGGCATACTCTACTGGAGAATCCGCTTGACAACTCCCCAGCCTAAAGGCGTGGGGATTCTTCCTTCACAGAAAAACGCCTTGTAAAAGCAGTGCCTTTACTTGGTCTTACTCTTTCTCCAGAAGCGGTAGCGAGATGCCCTCCCGCCCAAATTCGTAAACCTTCATCTCTAATATTCAGGGCGGCGTTAATGTCCCTGTCATGTATTGTGTGACACTTAGGACATTGCCAACTGCGAATATCTAAACTGAGACTATCTAC
>JBHJNX010000196.1:0-2916 GCA_050330335.1 Pleurocapsa sp.
ATCACCTTTATTTACAATTAAACTAGAATATCAACAGGGAGCAATACAACTAAGAGGAGCAGCTGCCAAATATCAAGAGCTAAATTTAACAGAAACAGGCAAAATTTACAGTCAAAAAATTGCCGAAAAAATGCAAAAAAAAGCTAATTACTATGAAGAAAGGACTAATCTAATATCAGATAAAGAAGGAACAAAAAAAATCTTACAATTATTAAAACAAATGGATCGAGTCACTCAAGAACGAGAAACTGCGATCGCGACTATAGAACAACAATGCACTCTTCAGGAAGTGTTTGACTAAGATTAATTTATGGAAATTAAAATTATTCCCGTTTTATCTGATAATTATATATTCCTCTTGTGGGACCGCACCCAAAAAATCGCTGCCGTCGTAGATCCGGCGATCGCGCCACCCGTATTAGAATGTCTTGAAGAGTTAGGTACCGAGTTAGTTGCTATTTTTAATACCCACCATCATAGCGATCATGTGGGGGGAAACAGACAACTCATTCAACAGTTTCCCCAAGTCTGCGTCTATGGTGGTACAGCAGATCGGGGTAGAATTCCCGGACAACAGGTATTTTTAGAGGAAAGAGACAGGGTAACATTTGGCGATCGCACTGCTGAAGTTTTCTTTGTACCCGGACATACTCGCGCTCACATTGCTTATTATTTCCCACCTACTAATCCTCAAGATACCGGAGAATTATTTTGCGGCGATACTCTGTTTGCAGGGGGTTGCGGTAGATTATTTGAGGGTAATCCCGCTCAGATGGTGAATTCTCTAAATAAATTGAGAAATTTACCCGATAACACCCGTATTTGGTGCGCTCATGAATATACACTCAAGAATTTACAATTTGCCTTAACGGTTGACCCTGATAATTCTCAGCTACAAACCAGATACCAAGAAGTAAAAACAACCCGCAGTCAGGGAATGTTTACAATTCCTTCTACTTTAGGTCTGGAAAAGCAAACCAATCCTTTCTTACGCTGGGATACTCCCCAATTACAAGCAATCACCAAAATGACCCAACCTGCTAGAGTTTTTGGACGCATCAGGGGTATGAAAGATACTTTTTAATGTCAGGAATTTAAGAAAAAATATATTTTGTAGCTATTGTAACGATGCGGCTTTTCGGTACAATACCCCATTAGTGATTAAAAGGGACGATATTGTTATGGGTCGCGCAGACAAAGTTGTATTAGCCTATTCTGGGGGTGTGGATACCTCAGTTTGTATTCCCTATCTTAAAGAAGAATGGGGAGTCAAAGAAGTCATTACCCTCGCCGCCGACTTAGGACAGGGAGATGAATTAGGCCCCATTCAGCAAAAAGCTTTAAAATGTGGTGCGGTAGAGTCTTTAGTGGAAGATGTAACGGAGAGCTTTGTCCGAGATTATGCCTTCCCAGCCATTCAAGCTAACACTCTCTATGAAAATCGCTATCCCCTCTCTACTGCTTTAGCACGTCCTTTGATTGCTAAATTATTGGTAGAAGCCGCAGAAAAATACGGCGCGGATGCAGTAGCACATGGTTGTACGGGTAAAGGTAACGACCAAGTACGCTTTGATGTGGGTATTATGGCATTAAATCCCAAGCTTAAAGTACTAGCACCCGCTAGAGAATGGGGTATGAGTCGAGAAGAAGCAATTTCCTATGGAGAAAAATTTGGCATAGAATTTCCCGTGAAAAAGTCTTCTCCTTACAGTATCGATCGCAATTTACTCGGTCGCAGTATTGAAGCAGGCCCACTAGAAGACCCGATGGTGGAACCACCTGAAGAAATCTTTGTCATGACCAAAGCGATCGTCGATACTCCCGAAGAACCCGAATATATTACTATCGGTTTTGAAGCTGGTCTTCCTGTCAGTATCAATGGTACTAAACTCGACCCTGTAACTTTAATTAGCCAACTCAATGAAATAGCCGGTAAACACGGAGTTGGACGGATCGATATGTTAGAAAATCGCGTGGTGGGGATTAAATCTCGTGAAATTTATGAAGCACCAGCTTTATTGGTTTTAATTCAAGCTCATCGGGATTTAGAAAGTTTGACCCTAACTGCTGATATCACTCAATATAAAAGGGGTATCGAACAAACCTACGGAGAATTGATTTATCGCGGCTTATGGTACAGTCCCCTAAAAGAAGCTTTAGATGGTTTTATTCAAAAAACTCAAGAGCGAGTAGCTGGTGAAGTGAGAATTAAATTATTTAAAGGTAATGCAATCATAGTCGGTCGTCAGTCCGATAATTCAATCTATGCTCCAGATTTGGCTACTTACGGCGCAGAAGATGAATTCGATCATAAAGCAGCCGAAGGCTTTATTTACATTTGGGGTTTACCCACCAGAGTTTGGGCGCAAAAAACTAGAGAAATCTAGACTTTAACTAAATGTCGCGAGAATTCCCCATCTTCTTAAGTTGCGGGACAGGGCTTTTAAAGGGCGCAATGCGATTACGCCCACAGCCCCTCATGAATCGCCACCAGCTCCCCAAGCCGCGAAGCATCCTTATTCTTTATTCTACTACTTGCCGATTTGAGAGAGGATACCAAATTATCAATATTGTTATTTGGATGCAAGTCAATAAGTAAGTGCAAATGAATAGAAAAAACAGAGTGTGAAGCTTTTCTTAACTTGGTTGACATGACATTGGCTGATTTTGGAGGATTTACTTGATCTACTGAAGCAATAAAATCATTAAACCATAGATGGCAATTATAAGATACACATTTCGACTCTACCCAAACAAATCTCAAGAAACAGAGTTGGCATTAAACAATATATCTGTCGCTTAAAAGAAAACTTAAGAAAAGATAAAAGACATAGTAATTTCTGGGTAGGTTTGTACGGAGGATTATGGATTGAAACATTTAAAATATGCCATTATTGGGTGGAGCAGTTAATGATA
>JBHJNX010000197.1:0-16543 GCA_050330335.1 Pleurocapsa sp.
ATCGTCGATGCTTCTAATTTGGAACGTAATTTATACCTAACTACTCAGATTATGGAGATGCGCGTACCAATGGTAACGGCATTAAACATGATCGATGTGGCGCGGGAACAAGAATTAGATATCAATACAGATGTTCTTTCTCAAAGGTTGGGTTGTTTTGTCATTCCTATAAGTGCTTTTTTAGGGGAAGGAATCGACATCCTTAGAAGCAAAATCAATGAGTTAATCGATAATCCTGCCAATCTGCCGACGGTGGTAGCTTACCCCGCAGTGATTGAAGATACCCTTAGCCAAATTGAACCTTTAGTTCAACAAAAAGGACGCAACAAAAAGATTTCTACTCGTTGGTTTGCTTTAAACCTACTGGAATATGAGGATCGGGTTGCCCCTGAATTAAAAGGGAAAGAATTAGACCGAATTGTTATTGAAAATCGCCGTAAGATTCACCAACTATTACACGAAGATATTGATATTATCATTGCCGACAGTCGTTATGGTTTTATCCGCAGCTTGATGCAAAGTTCGGTTAGACAGAGAAGAAATATTAGTAGTACTACCTCGGATAAAATCGACCAATTTGTTCTCAATCGGTGGATTGGTATTCCCCTGTTTTTAGTGGTGATGTATTTTATGTTTTTCATCGCCATTAATATCGGTGGTGCATTTATCGACTTCTTCGATATCTCTTTTGGTACTGTCTTTGTGGATGCCCCTCAAGCTTGGTTAGAGTCTATAAACGCCCCAGGCTGGTTGATTGGCTTTGTGACTTCTATCGGCGGTGGTATTCAAACTGTAGCCACTTTTATCCCCCAAATCGGCTTACTGTTCGTCATTCTTTCAATCCTGGAAGACTCTGGCTATATGGCAAGGGCAGCCTTTGTCATGGATAAATTAATGCGCTTGGTGGGTTTACCTGGAAAATCCTTCGTGCCGATGTTAGTGGGGTTTGGCTGTAACGTACCTGCAATTATGGCGACTCGAACTCTAGAAAATAGACGCGATCGCTTGATGACTATCATGATGAATCCGTTTATGTCCTGTGGGGCGAGATTACCCGTCTATGCTTTGTTTGCTGCTGCCTTTTTCCCTCGTAACGGTCAAAATCTAGTGTTTGGACTGTATTTAATCGGCATTGCTGCTGCTATCTTTACAGGGTTGGTCATGAAAAACACCATCATGCAGGGAGAAGCATCGCCCTTCGTTATGGAGTTGCCTCCCTATCACATTCCCAAACCCAAAGGAATCGCGATCCGCGCCTGGGACAGATTGAGAGCATTTATGGTCAAAGCAGGTAAGATTATTATCCTGATGGTGATGATTTTGAGTTTATTAAACTCCGTCGGTACGGATGGCTCTTTTGGAACACAAGATAGCAAAGATTCAATTCTCGCAGCTACCAGTCAAGCTGTAACACCATTATTCGCGCCGATGGGGGTTACTCAAGACAATTGGCCTGCTACCGTCGGTATTTTTACAGGGGTATTTGCCAAAGAAGCGATGGTTGGTTCCCTCGATTCTCTTTACGGTCAGCTAGCAATTGAAGAGGCAGGAGAAGTAGCAGAAGAGGCAGGCTTTGACTTCTGGGGCGGTATTGGTGCCGCTATGAGTAGTATTCCCGCCAATTTAGCCGATATAGGCAATCAATTACTCGATCCCATTGGTTTAAATATTGGTAACGTCCAAGACCAAGCTGCCGTTGCCGAAGAACAAGAAGTAGCAATGGGTACTTTTGGTCAGATGTCCCAAAGATTCAACAGTACCACAGCAGCCTTTGCCTATCTCTTATTTGTACTAATGTACTTTCCCTGCGTAGCAGCTACAGGTGCAGTTTACCGCGAAACCAATTTAGGTTGGACGCTGTTAGTTGGTGCTTGGACAACTGGTTTGGGTTATTGGGTAGCAACTATGTTCTATCAAATTGCTACTTTCCCTCAACATCCAGGTTCTTCTCTGGCTTGGATTATCGGCGGAGTGGTAGCTATGGCAGGAACAATTTTATTACTGAAGCTATCTCGGAGTCCCCAGAAAATTAAGGGCGATCGCCAGCAGGAAAGAGCTAGAACCACTACTCGCGTTTAGCCGTTTTCGTTAGCACAACAGAACAGATTTCAAAGGCGATCTCCATGATTCCAACTCAGACCAATATCAATTTCCGAAAATAAAGCTACAAATAAATCTCCCAGTCTCCCATCCTTAGCCAATCTAAAGTGAAATGGTATAATCTTAAGACTGCTCTCGGTCATCAAGTGCTGGCTGCTGCTGGTAAACAAACCCTGCGCCCAAAAACTTCCAAAACTGTAATAATATCCAGGCAAATTCCATCCTCAATCCATGCAAAACCGAACTGGAATCCGTCAGCGCGAACTTTGTGAACTCTTGGGGCTTGATTATAGAGCCGTTGCTCGATCGGCAAAACAGCTTGGTCTCAGCACCCACGCTTACATACAACAAGAAACTGGCTGGATTCTCCAAGACGAACTTTACTATCCACCCGATAGCCAGGGGATAGATTTAGGGACTCAACCTCCTCCCAAGTCAACCAAATCTTCTAAACAACCTAAGAAATGGTTAGATTTTTTAGGCCTATTTGGTCTGGGAATTGTGGTGGTGTTGGCGATCGCCCTAGTTAAGCAAGTGGGAATCGAGCAAATCCGCGCCAATGTTGCTCAATTGGGAATATTAGCACCTTGTGCCTTGTTGTTACTGCGCTCGGTAAGCATCGTGATTCCCGCTATTCCCAGTACGGCTTACTCAGTGTTAGCAGGTACACTATTTGGCTTTTGGCAAGGAATTGCCATCATTGCGATCGCCGATTTGGCTGCCTGTTCGGGAAATTTTTACCTTGCCAAACGTTACGGACGGGGAATCGTACAAAGGCTAGTGGGTCAGAGATTTATGGGTAAAGTTGATTCCTTTTCCTCCAACTATTTAGAGAATAATCCGTTTTTGGTCGCTGGATTTTTGATGACGGGACTATTTGATTTTGTTTGTTATGCCGTCGGACTGACTCAAATGCAATGGCGCAAATTTCTACCCGCTTTGATTCTAGGCATCGCCATTTCTACACCTCCCATTGTCGCTTTGGGCGCGGGGATCTTTACGGGAGGAAAGTGGCTACTGGGCTTGGCACTGTTGGGGATGTTCGCTTTAGCTTTTCTAGCGGGATGGTTGAACCGCCAACACCATAAAAATGGAGGAAACCTGTCATGACAACTACCTTACTTTCATCTCAAGTTCCAGTCATCCAGTTGCAAGAGCATTTGGAATATCCTGAAGCGGGGATCTTAAACAAACTCTTGTATAAAGATAATACTTGTCAGTATAGTCTTTTCTGTCTGGCAGCTAATACTGAAATTTTAGAACACACCGCTACCCGCAATGCCACTGTTCACGCGATCGATCGAGGGTACGGGAATATTAACCTTGAACGGCGAGACTATTGAGTTAAAACCAGGCGTATTTGTTTTCATGCCAGCCAATGCACCCCACGCCCTACAAGCAAAATCCAACTTGGCTTTTATCCTCACCCTATCATCTGTATCTTAAAGTAGGTATTAACCGATGACATCCATCGCAACTAATTCCCCTTTGCCAAAATCCCAACAGTGGTATCGTCCAACATTTTCCCCAGAACATGGAGTTTATGTAATGCTATTGGTATCATTCCTGACGGGGGCTGCTGCTGCCCAACATTGGACTTGGGGGACAACTCTAGCTTTAATTTCTGGATTTTGTGGCTTTCAGGGGGAACATCCTTTGATATGGCAAATTAAACAGCGTAAAAGTCTTAAACCTCGATTATTGCTTTGGGGTAGTCTTTATGGTGGGGTAGCAATTGCGATCTCGCCTTTGGCGAGGCGCGGAGCGATCGCCTTATGGTTATTGTGGCAAAATACTACTAAATTACCTCTGTTATTAATTTACACTGGCGCGATCGCTGCTTTAATTTTTGATATAGTCTCAGTGTGGCATCGTCAACAAAAATCGAGACTTAACGAATTGGTAACATTTGCTGCTGTCTGTCTATCAGCCCCGTTAGCTTATACAATAACCAGTGGTACAATTGACAAAATTGCTATTTCCCTGTGGGTACTGAATAGTTTATTTTTCTCCAGTGCCATTTTTACCGTTAAGCTACGCAAAACCAAAACTGCTTCGATTATTCCAGGTATTATCTTTCATGGTATGGCAACTGCGATCGCTGTAGCCCTTTGCTTAACTGGATGGTTATCACTAATTACCGCTTCTGCGTTTGGAGTAGCACTAATCAAGTTTACTCTGATTCTCTGGCAGAAAAATTGGTACTGTACCGCTAAAATCCAACAGGTGGCATTACTGGAAACATTATCCAGCTTGGCTTTTTTAATCATTGTGGCTTTGTCAGTGCTACCAGTCGTTATTAGTCATTAGTCATTAGTCATTAGTTATTTGTTGTTAGCGCAAAGGACAAAGGACAAACAACAAACAATAATAAGGAGAAATCATGTTATCTCAAAAAATAATTGATCGCCTCAATCAACAAATTAACTTAGAAATTTATTCTTCCCATCTCTATTTACAAATGAGTTCTTGGTGCGCCTATAAAGCTCTAGATGGTTGTGCTACTTTCCTTTCTCAACACGCCGATGAAGAAATGATGCATATGCGTCGCCTACTCAACTACCTACAAGAAACCGGTGCATTAGCAATTATTAGTGGAATGCAATCACCACCAGCAGAGTTCAATTCTCTTACCGAAATGTTTGAGAAAATCTACGAACACGAACAAGTTGTCACCAGCAAAATTAATGACTTGGTGCATTTAGCCACTACCGAACAAGATTATGCTACCCTTCAGTTTCTTCAATGGTATGTCGCCGAACAACATCAAGAAGAATTTTTATTCAAGAGTATTCTCGACAAAATTAAACTAATTGGTATAGAAGGACAGGGTATCTTCTTTATTGATCGCGAAATTGCTAGCATGGCAGCCAATCCTTCCAAAGAGACAACGGCAATGGACGGACAGAAGGCAGAGGGGATTTAGGTGCTACAGGTGAAAAATATTTCAACTTTAAAGCAATTACTGAAATCACAGTTGCGGCACAACGTCGGATTTTCACCTACCTATAATATGTACTACTAATTCCCGTTGATGGCTTCGCTGGCGGTGTTCCCAGAGATAGACACCCTGCCACATTCCCAAAACCAATCTACCTCCAGCAATAGGAATTTGTTCGGAAGTTTTGGTCAAAACCGAGCGAATGTGAGCCGGCATATCATCAGCACCTTCGGCATTGTGAATATAGCGCATCGGGTCTTCTGGAACTAATTGCGCCATAAATTTAGATAGATCTTCTAACACATCGGGGTCTGCATTTTCTTGAATGATTAAGGATGCTGAAGTATGACGGACAAATACCAGACATAAACCAGTTTCTATTCCCGATTCTGCTACAATTTGTTCGATTTTACTAGTAATCTTCTGGAGAGCTTTGCCTGTAGTTTTTAAGCGAAAAGCTTGTTGATGTTGTCTCATAAATTTATTTTGGTCGATCTACTACGCCTTCAGATGTTTCGGCATTAGAATTAGCCCGATTGTCAGTTGTCGGTTTGGCTCGACGGGGTTGAGGATTCAAATCGCATTGAACAAACAGATGTTTAATAACATTTTGCTGTTCTTCTGGTAAGGCAAACCACCAGGGAAGATGACCTACTGGGGCTTCGGCTGGATCGAAATTTAGTTGTTCGTAGAGCAAATAACCACTACTACTGGCAACATCTCCTGTTTTCCAACCTACTTCTGTGGCAAATTGCCGCCATGTTTGGGTCGAGAAATCGCCATTTTGATTGACAGTCTGCCAAACTTGTTGTTGAGGACTAAAACCAAATTTATTATCGCTATATTTTTTCCACAAAGCATCAATTGTCCGAATATCGTTGCAAGAAAACTCGGCAATAGTTTTCAGTTCGATAAACATACGTTGATTTTTATTTTTGGCAGTTTTAATAATGCGATCGATTAATTGATAGGTTTGACGGTCTGCTTCTTCCCATTTCTTGGCTTTTAATAGATCTCGTAATGAAGTGTAATCAATTCCCGTGGCTTGTGAAATTAGGGTTATGGGTTGAGGACGAGGGACGATAGAAGTTGCTTGAGGTTGGGGTTGAGGATTTTCTGGTTGTACTGACCAAGGTTGACTGAAAATATCGGTACGATCTTGGTTGGAATTACTGGCAGTTTCAAAAGTTGTTGCTGTTTCTTCAGAATTATCTACCGTTTCAGCAGGTTTTGTTACTTCTTCAGGATTATCTGCCGTTTCAGCAGGTTGTGAGTTTTCTGATGCAGTATTGTCTCTATTATGAGAATTTTCAAAAGTGGGTACAGAAGTAATTTCATTTGGTTTTAATGTATTTTCGTCTTCGTTATTGGCTTCCGGATTTGAGACTGGTGGTTGGTCGTCAGCGAGAGTGACATCTACCGTAACTTCTGGGGGTTCGGTATTTTCTGTAGTTGTGGCTGCTGTTTCCGTGGGTTGGGAGGTTGTTGTGGGTGCAGTATCAAGACTAGCGATCGCCCGTTTGTAACTATTAACGGGAATGGCGTAGTTAGAAACTCCTCCGGTTAATGCTTGAATATTTGCCTCTCCATGAATGCCAATTAACTTACTATTGCGGTCTAAAACTGGTCCTCCACTCATACCAGGAAATGCTTCGCCGTTATAAACCAAAGAATAGCCGTTTTCAGTAGATTGAGGCAAAATACCGACTATATTAGCGGCAAAAAACCGATAGTAACGGTTATCTTCTCTTCTCAATTCTCCCGGATAGCCAGCAAAATAAATATTTTGTCCTTCGATAATATTTCCAGAATCCCCAATTTCAGCCGTTTGATAGCCGCGATCGCTCTCGAATTGTAGAATGGCTAAATCTAACCCAGGTAATTGTTTGATGCTAGCTGGTTCTACATTGTGTTGCCTGCCGTCAATAGTCTGTAATAGATATTCTCCTGGCTTGTTCATTACGTGCCAATTACTTAAGACAGTATAGGTATTTCCAGATTTGTCGATAATAACTCCTGAACCTGTATTAGCCCCATCAATTCTGACGGTAATTTGTTTGGCACGGAGATTTACTTGTTCTGGTGATAGTGCCGCAGTAATTTGAGAGATTAACTGATTTTTGGTAGCAGGCTCTATAGTCAAAGCGATCGCCGAAGTTACAGCTAAAGTCGATGCGATCGCACTTCCTAATAATAATTTAATTAATGTTCCCGAAAAGTTCACTGATTTACCTCCAAGCTCTCCGACTCAAAATCTTTATTTTGTAATGCCATCGCGAATCTATTAACCGCCATTTTAATTGCTCCCAATTGGTTATTTTCAGTCAGAGATTAATTATGAACTATTTTATAAAGGATTGAAGAGAGAGTAAGAGACAACAGACCACAAGCAACAGGCATTAATTAATGATTTTCTTGAGTTTTTTGTTTTTAGTTAGCTGTTTTAAGACAGTTTTGAGTTGCTTCTGCTTCTGCTTGCATGGTAGAAACTACATCATTGGGGTCTTTCAAACCCTCAGATTCGATTTTAATGGCAGATACCTCTTCTTCTAAAGCGGTTAGAACTTGTTTGGGAATTTTGAGGGTAGTTAATTGTGGCGTTAAACCAATAACTTTCTCAATGGGTATGGCTAAACTAGAACGGGTAATTAGTTCTTGCAGTGGAGCGCAGGGTTGAGAGCCATCTTGATAAAAATCCGGTGCTTCCCACAAGGGAAAAGCGTGTTTGCCATTAATTCCGATTACTTCTCCACTACTGTTTAATAAAGGTCCTCCGCTCATGCCTTTTTTGACATCATTGGTATAACCAATTTGATAGCCTTCTTCTAAAGCCTTATCTAAAAAGATAGTGATTCTACCTTGTTTGAGGACGAATCCGTCTAAACCGAGAAACAATTCACTAGATCTGGCTGGAGAAATAGAATTATCGTCGTGGGGAAAACCTGCGGCAAAGATCGCCTCTCCTACCTTTAATTGAGATGAGTTGCCAATAGTTGCAGTTTTGTAAACTACCTTAGTACTTTTAAACTGTAAAGCTGCTAAATCGTAGTTGGTTAAATCGGAATTAGATATTATTTTAGCTTGATAGATTTCTCCGTCTGGAGTTTGAACCTTGTAGGGAAGTTCTCCCGCTCTCAAAACGTGCTGATTGGTAATAACGATATATTCTTGGTTTTGTCGTTGCAAAATGAATCCCGAACCTAAAAAATTTGCCCCCAAGATTTTGACGCTAATTTCAGTAGCAATATTATTTACTTCTACTGTATGCGATCGCTCTGCTGGAGAGGTTGATGCTAAAATTTTGCTTTTTAATCGCGATATATCTCCATGAAAAAACCAACCCACACTGCCAATACCGATTACTATAATTGCAGTCTGGGCGGTCAAACTCCTCAAGTGTCTATGGTATTTGGCATCCTGACACTTGTTGCTGCTTTTGTTTCTAAGCCACCATTTCATTCCTTAGCTCAGTTGGAGCGTCAATAATTTATTTTTACTTATCTACAGGAACTTTTTCGAGGAATCTTTCCATGTCTACATAAAATTCACCGCCGGAGTAAAAAGCAGGATCATCAGCACTGAGGGTTAGAGTCTGTCCGCTAACGCTACGTCTGAAGTCAACCAATCTGACTAAAACTCCTTCGGGGTCTGTTCCCTGTTTTAAGGTAATTAAAACATTTTCTTCAGGACATTCTCCACCACGAGATTCGGCAATACAGATTACTGGCAGTTTATTGACATTTCCAGTACGAATGTATTTTAATTTGCCATTGTCTAAAAATGTTTGAAACCTATGAGAAACTGCGGAACATCTTGTTTGAGGAGTCCATTTTTCAGAAAACTGATTGGCCCATTCAATTAGGGTGACTCTTCCTCTGGGGGTATTGACGAATGTATTCCAACTACCATTAAGTTGGGCGCAATAATAGGTATTGTTAATTCCTGCTTGAGTAGCCTCTGGTAAGGCTATAGCACCTCCCACAACTACACCCAATCCAGCTAGCATTCCCAATAGTGTTTTTTTCATGATACTTGCACAAGATAATTAGAGCTACGGTACGTTACAAATACATATAAGTATAGATAGTGTATATCTACGTAAGTACTTTTATTGTAGCTGAATTAGCTAGATCAATACTATTATTGTCTTAATTATTAATTATGATCAGATTTGTGGTTATAAATATCAATTGCAGCATCTTCTAAAAGTTGTTGAAGTTTATTATTATAATTATTAAATTTACCCAAAGAATGATTCAATTTTGCAATAGCCAAAGAGAGTTTTTTCAGCATTATTTTAGTTAATTTGGTTTCTTTGACAACTTCTAGAGAACCAACGCGATCGATTAGAGTTATTTCTCTGGTTAAGAGTTTATATAAATTACTCATTTCTGTAATCAATCCAGAACTATCTTGAAGTGGTTGTTGTATCTCTTGCAATTTAGATTTAGCAATGGTAATTGTATCTCTGGCTATTTCCAAACTAGCAGCACTAAAATTATTAGATTTTAATTGTTCTTTCAACCGTGCTTTGGAAATACACAATCCGGTTTGCATTCCTATTTCTTGCATCCATTCTATTTCTTCAGACTGCCAGTCTCGAAAATCAAAACATTGATGAGCTACCAATAGACCATAAATTGCTCCATCATCCTGGTTGAGAGGAACTACTAAATTAGATTTAACTCCAATTTTGGCGAGATTTTCCAGATAACAGTCACTCATTCCCGCCGTATGAATGTTATTAATAGCTCTAACTCGACCTTGTTGGTATTGTTCCCGATATCGATATTCAAAACAGGGGTCTATAATTATACTATTTAAAATAGGAGCAAGAGCAGCATTAGTAGCTTCAGCCACAATTTTCCCCGTTTCTTTATCTTGTAAAGCATAGATAACAACGCGATCGCAATTTAAAATGGCTTTTCCCTGTTCTACGGCTAATTGTAAAACACTATCTAAGCTGTCTTGAGCGTGAATTTCTTGGATAAATGTTTGCCGCAACTGTTGCCATTGTTGACGAGCGGCTAATTGGGTTTGCAACTGATGGTAATTGACTACGCGAAAAATATTTTCCATTGCCCAACCAGCTACTTTAAGTGCAAATTTAGTTTCTGATTGCTTCCATTGGCGGGCTTGGGAACACTGGTGCATTACCAACAGTCCATATAAAGAAGTATCTGGAGCGATTAAAGGTACGATAAGATTAGCTTTAACTTCTATTTTTGCTAAATTTTCTACATAACAAGAACTCATTCCCGCTTTATGTATATCTGTAATCGCTCTAATGCGACCTTTTTGATATTTACTGATATATCTAGCTTCAAAACAGGGGTCGACAATTACCGAATCAATGGTGGGAGTATAACCAGGAGTTAAACATTCAGCAATAATTTTCCCTTGAGAAGGAGAAAGAAGACTGTAAACAACGGCGCGATCGCATTTTAAGATTTGATGGACTATTTTAACAGCAGTATTGAGAACTTCTTCTTCGGTAGTAAGATTACTTATTTGGTCGAAAATATCAGCTAGTAAATCTCTCGATTCACCTACATTTCTAATTATTTCTGATAGTGATAATGAAGGTTCTATTGTCATAATATATAAAATATTGGTTTTGTCTAAAATTGACTAAAGAGCGCCTGCCTTTTTCGTCCTTCAACGGTAAAGCAGTTGTTAGCGGGGCGTATAAACCGATTCCCTTCGGGAATCCGACGTTCGTAGAACGTCGAATCGGCTACGCCGATTGTTCGACGGCAGAGACAGCCCCTTACTTTTTCTAAAAACTATATAATTTTCAAGCTTGCAATTAATAAATATAAAAAAATGCTTTAAAAGCTTGTTTGATAACTTCTCTTAAAAAATACCACTGTAAAATTACTGAGATTGTAACTTATTTTATCTAATAAATCTTCTGTAATTACACTTAATTACATACAGCACTACTCAAAAGCAATGAAATCTTGTGGGAAAGATCAAAAAAGACGCTCATAACAAGCGTCTCTAGCTGTGCAACCATAACATGAGTTAATAGCTCAATTTGAAAACAATGAGATGTTTACAACCAGTTACCAATTAAAACGAAAGGAGCCCAGTAATAAGGATGGCGGTATTGGGAATCTTCAGTTTTCAGCAGGTCAAGTTGAGCTTCTCTTAAGGCATGAGCTTTAGTAAGTTGGGTATTAGCAGCCAGATTTTCATAGAATTTACCCATGAGAACTGAAGTAGCATCATCATTAGCACCCCATAAAGTAGCCAAAGTGCTTCTCGCACCGGCTCTAACTGCCACACCTGCCAAACCTAAGACAGCCTGATTATCACCTTCGGCGGTGTTACAAGCACTTAAAACTAGTAATTCAATTGGTTGAGAACGTCTCAAACTCCCAACTCGCAACAAATTGTCGAACTGATTGACATTAATAATTGGGTTGCCTTCAGGTTCTTGTTCTCCGCTGAGAATAAAGGTTTCATCAGAAGTAGAACTAAATTGACCGTGAGTTGCCAAATGAACTACAGGAAAATCAGAGATTTTTAATTCTTGTTGTAGACTATCGAAAGTAAATTCTTGGTTGAGTAGAATTTTCGAGTCGCCAAAGATTTTTTTGATTTGGTTTAACTCATCTTCTACTTTAGGAATGGGAGGAAATTGATATTCAGGAAACTCGTTGGTAACTCCTGCGGCTAAAACTTTAATGGGTTGTCTGGTTAGAGGTTCGGGATTGGTTAACTGCAAACCAGAACTCAAAGCAATATCGTAATTTTTTTCAATTAAATATTGCTGATTTTTTTGGTCGTACAACAATGTCATAGGAATGTTACGCAACGAACCATCCAAAACAAATACTAGAGTTTTAACCCCACTGGCTTCGATATCTGCTTCAGCAGGTTCGATCAACCAGCTATAAATTTCCGAGGCTGGAGGTAAAATATCTTGCTCTAGAGATTCCTCTAAAGATTGTTGAATGACTTGAATTTGTTGTGTTTGTTGGGGATTACCTCTAACACCGCGTATCTCTTCAGCAAAACCAGGATTGGTCAGAGAACTACGACGTAATTGTTTGATGGTATTTTCTACCTTTTCTTTATTTAAACCTGTAGTTGCATAATGACGTAGTGGTTGTCCTGGAAGAGTAAGAATTACCTCTAAACGATCTTGAAGCAAAATAGGATAAACAACAGCCGCCGTAGAATCAACTTCGTCAATAATTACTGGTTCATTAGCTACTTGCGAACAAGGATCGCGGAAAAAGTTGTCTAATTTAACAATTTGCAGAGATTCTAAAACATCACGAGCTTGATCGAGTTGTTGGGTATTGGGTTCTTCTTCTAACAATAAACTAATATATTCTCGGAAGATTGGTTCTACAGGGGTGGTTGCCAGATCGCTCCGCAAGGCTCTAATAGTATTAAAAGAAGATTCGTAAGCAGTAAGGGCTTTGTTACGATTACCCCTAGCAGCCAAAATTCTGCCTAATTGAGCATTCCAACGGTAGGCAATTTCTGGATACTCAGTAGTAGACGCTAATTGCAGCGAGCCTTCAGTTAATCTTTGGGCTTCTACATACTGTTGCTGCTTTTCGTACAGATATCCCCAATATCCCATTGCTTCTGCTTCTGCGGTAATATTATTAATCTGACGGGATTGCTCGATCGCTTTGGCTAAGATTTGAGCGGTATTTTTATCGGTACGTCCCTGACGGATCAGACTTTGAGCAAAGTTAATTTTGCTATATATTCCCGCACGAGTCAGAGCTAAATTATCGATTTGAGGCTCGATGCGATTAGTTAAGCTGACAATCTCTGGTTGTAGTTTATTAGCTACTTTTGCTTGAAGTTGACGCGCTCCTTCTTGGGTTTGTTGTAAGAAATCCGGGTCGGCAATGCCTGCTTGGTCGATGTTGTCGATCAGTTCGTTGGTAGCGGTTTGCCAAAACTCGGAAGCATCTAATAATAAGCTGAGATGATTGAGTTCGGCTTTGAGAGTATCTAAGGGAGTGGAAGCGGCTTGAGCGGCTTGTCTATAGTAGTCGCTGGCTACTTTATAGGGTTCAAAAGCAGCTTCGCTGGATGCTCCTTGGTTAGAAATTACGTTTAAAGCAATGGTTTGAGGAGGAAATCGGTCTTGTTTTTGCTTGGAGATCGCTCGTTCAGAATTACCCAAACTTAACAGTGCTGATGTAATTTGAGTAGAATCGTTAATCTCGTTGGCGGTTTCTAAACTTAACTCTAGGGTTCTAATAGCTGCTCTAGGATAGCCACTAACTTTGAGATAATCCCCCATCCGCAACAAGCCAGTAGCTTTATTGGCAGAACTGGGTAGCTGCATTACTTTGTTAATCGCGGGAACAAACTTATCCTTACTTTCACTTTCTTGATTAGGGGGTAAAGTGCCATCTAATCGCGGTTCTACTTGTTGAGCTTGTTCTAAGATTTCAGAACACTTAACGCTATCAGTGACATTAAAAGCTTGTAACAAACTCTCGCAAGATTGAGGATAAAGACCTAAAGCTTGTTGAGCGGTAGCAGTATTAATCGCATTTTCACTACTACTTTTTAAATCACCTGCTTCTCGATAAGCTAGGGACGCTTGTTGCCAGGTTTTAATTGCCTGGTCTAATTTCCCTGCTTCATAAAAATCTTTACCCTGTTGTGCCAGCTTAATAGATTGAGTTTTTGGCTCTGGTTGAGAGATAGCAGGTAATCCGAGAGTACCCACCAAACTGAGACTGGCAAATAAAATAAATACAATCGCTTTTTTGCTCCAAGTATTAGGATGAAAAATATTTTTCCATCGGAGTTTTAGCCGACGGCGCAATTGAGATAGGCGTTGGTATTGTTGCTTGAAATTAGAATTCATGTTATCTAGATGGTTAAGATTTAAAATGGGAAATATTCTACGGAAAAGTACACGCCAGCTTCCTGTAAAGTGTTATCTTGGTCTTCTACAGTCACAAAAGGAATACCGTAGTCCAAACGAGCGCGCAGGGCATCACTCAAGGCTAATTGTAGTCCCAATCCGATAGATGCTATGGTATCTTCTTCCTGGTTGGGATTTTCTTGCTTACTCCAAGTAGTTCCAAAATCTACAAAAGGTATTATGGATAAACTATTTTGCCCGTTATTCCAGCGATAGAAGGGATATCTGACTTCCGCAGAAATAAATAAACCATTATCTCCTAATAGGGAATCTTGACGATAACCCCGAACGCTGTCTATGCCACCTAAGCTAAACTGTTCTAGGGGAACTAACTCATCAGGGGAAAGTTGCAAGTCGGAACGAATCAAGAGGTTAATATTGTTGGCAGCATTTAATTGTCGCAACCATTGAACTTGACCGCGCCAACCAAAAAATTTACTATCTGGTGCATCTTCGTTAACGGTAGCATCAAAGATATCCAAGCCAAGACTAAATTGCGATCGCGCCGCGAAAACGTCTTTACGGGTGCGTCTCGTCCAATCTTGGAAAAATCTTAAGGCTGATATTTTAGTTTCCCCAAGATCATCTCCCGATTCTCCTGCACCAGCCGATAAGGGGAAAGGTTCGCCGTCTAGAGTAGTAGAGTTAGCCTGACGGGAAAATTCCAAACCCAAAGCCAATTCTTTAGTTGAGTCGGGACTAGCCCTAACTAAAATTGGCTGTCTTACGGTTAATTGATACTGATCGGTTTCTGATTCAATATTTAACTGGTCAAAAGGTTCTTCGACAATATCGCTACTGACATAACGGTAACGGAAACCTATTGTACCGTTGAGGGAGTTAAACGGAAAACGATAGCTGGTGTCTAAATCGTTACTACCATCAGTATTTTTATAAACGAAACTACCGCGATCGCCATAGCCCAAAAGATTGTCATGATTGAGTTCTAGTCCTCTTTGGAAACTTCCCACACTGGGAGTACGACTATTATTGATAAATAGTACGGGGTTGAAAGCATTGGCTTGATTAACATCTACATCTAGCAACCAGCGATCGCGTCTTGAACCGACAGCGAGTTCGGCGTTAAGATTTTCAATTAATGGGTCTAATTGTAATAATTGTAGAGCTTCTTGTAAGTCGTTAATATTAAAAGGTGTTTTCGTTCCCCTACCCAAGCGCGATCGCACGTAAGATTCTTTGAGTCTGCCGTTGACATTGACGGTAATATCTTCGAGAGTACCTTCCAATGCCTGAACTGTAATCGTACCCCGACCGACATTTTGTGAGGGAACGACAAACCCAGAGTTAATATATCCTGCTTCGGCATATAATCTAGTTAATTTACTCTCAATTTCTAATAAATCTCCAAAAGTCAGTTCGCGATTGAGATAGGATTTTAATACTGCCTGAACATCTGCTTCTGGTAAAACTGTATTACCCTTAATTTCAAATTTTTCGACTTTAAAGGTTTGAGTAGAATCGGGAATAGTTCCCTCTGATGGGCTTTCTGGAACTGATTCTAAAAAGTCTTCAATGGGAGGTAAAGGAGTAATTCTAGGAGGGGATTCTTCTGGGGGTAAAGGTGCAGAAGGTAAATCGGGACTGTTAGGGGGCAATTGCGCCAAATATAAAATAGTTTTGGTTTCGGTTTCGGCTTTTAGCGAACGTCCACTCACTACTATTAACAAAGCTACAGATAGAGTTGTCAGAGAAGCTGTTTCTAGTAAATTTAAAAAGTTTTTCATTGCTTAATTTAACAGTTAGCTGTTAGTACTCCTCACTGGGGTTAAAGTAACAACAATTAAGTATAGTTATTAAGCTTACTACGAATGCACTTCTTATGAGGATTTTTAAGCTTTTTACAAGATGAGTGAATAATTATGAACTTTGCTCGTTTTTATTTCTCATACTTGACTTAATTTTCTAGCTTTTCCCCTAATGTCATCAATCGATGAGATTTATTGCATTCAAGTAAGCAGTTATTAGTAGGGGCGAACGGCCGTTCGCCCCTACAGTTATTCGGTACTACAATTAGCCTTAATATCGGGAGTACGGCGATCTATTCCGTCTGTGGGATAAGCAGTTAAAATTACATCTCCGTTTTCTTTAACGATCACTCCCCTAGCTGGATAAATATCCCCAATGCTGGTTTTTATGGGTTTAATTTCTGGATGTTGACTTTGTGGGTTGGGATTACTAATACTTCCATCTACTAAAATGGCATCGGCGTTAAAAGGTTCAGTAGGGAGAGGAGGAATACCGCCTTTTCCTTTGATAGTTAAACCACTAGGCTTAATAGTACCGCCCTCTTCTAAAGAAGAAATAAGATCGTTCCTACAAGCTTGAGCAACAGTTTGTTCTGGTTCGACTACATTTTGAGGAGTTTGTACCAATCCCTTCGTTACATCCACATCGGGATTTGTGATAATTATTTTCCCATCATCTACGCCACCAGTAGCATTTATATCGTTGGTGCGATTACTTTGAGGACGTTCTCTAATACCAAAAATACCATCAGCATCAGTAATAGTAATTCTACCGCCCAGTCCCTCTTCAGCACTGGCAAGAATATCGTTATTGCCATC
>JBHJNX010000198.1:0-12699 GCA_050330335.1 Pleurocapsa sp.
ATACTATGCCAAACGTCTCGACGACAAGAGGTTCGATCTAGCAATTCGTAAAGAGATGCGAGATCAATCCTATCAAGCTAGAAAACGCGATCGCGACGATCTTAAGTTACGGGGTACTACTGCGGGTGCCGCGAGTAGTTTAGAAATCGTTACTGAACCTGGAGAGGGAGTTGTAGTTAAATGCGATCGCCTTTCTGGTAAGTTACGTATCCACGTAATTTCCGATGGTTATAATCCCGATTTTAACGTCCAGTTTCCCCGCAGTATTCGGGAAGAGGGAGCTAGTTATGTCGTTGATGAAATTCAACTGTCTACTAATGGTACATTTTATCGTGCGCTGGGTGAGATTCGCCGTTTACTCAAGCCAGGGGAAAAGTTAATTACTCCTGCTGCGAGAAAGACTAATTTTCAAAAAGCTAAAGTGCAGGGTACGGCGGCGGATTTAGAAACTACCGATACTGTCGGTGATGGGGTATTGGTGCAATGTCTAAAAGAAAAAGGCAAATTAAGAGCTAGAGTAGTATCCGACGGCTATAACCCAGACTGGAATATGCGTTTCCCTCGCAGTATTCGCGAAGCAGGAATGATGTATGTGGTAGATGAAGTCAAAGAAAGCTCTCAGGGAGGTTTTTATCTGGCTTACGGTAAAATCAAACGCTTCGTTCAGTAACCAACTGAAATTATTTTTCCTTGTTGTTCTAGAGAAAGAGTCAGACAGCGAAGAATTTGAACTAATTCTGCACCTACCCAAGCAGAGGAACGAGTATCTTGTTCACCAGTCCTGATATTATCTAAAAAGCGATCGCAGACAACTCTTAAAGTATCTGCGGTTTTTATTTCAATCACGCGATCGCCTTGTTCTACAGGAATAAATTGCTCTCCTTGTTGGATAAATGAACCCTGTTTTAAAGTTAAAGGAGCGTCTTTAGACATTTCGTCAAAAATTAAAGTACCTTGATTACCTACGACACATAATCGACGTTGTTTATCGGTATTCAACCAACAAAGATGAATCTCTGCTTGAAAACCACTAGGATAAAACATAGTTAACCAAACCAGATCTGCTAAACCAGATTGGGATGCAATATTCATAGTTTTATCTGGTTGCAACCATACTTTACTTCTAGCTTGTACGCGATCAGGTTTTTCTGCCAACCAATAATTAAAAATAGCGATATCGTGTATAGCTAAATCCCACAGTGCGTCTACATCCTGGCGTACTGGTGATAAATGAGTACGAGTAGCATAACCATAACGTAATTGACTGCCTAATTCCCCTGAAGCAATTATTTGTTGACCTCGTTCCACAATGGGATTAAATAAATAAGTATGGTCTACCAATAGTTGCAACTGTTTGTCTGCGGCTAATTGTGCTAATTGCAGACATTCTTGAGGATCGAGAGTTAGGGGTTTTTCTGCTAAGACATGATATCCCTGTTGCAGTGCATCGAGAATTAAAGAGTAGTGAGTAGATGCAGGAGTAGCCACTACCACCGCCTGAAGATTATTTAATTGTTTGATTATTTGCCAATCTGTGGCTAAAGTAACGGTTTCTGGGTTTAAATCGAATTTTTGCTGACAATCCGTCAATCTCTCTAAAGACGAGTCTACTATAGCTAGCAATTCTACTTGAGGATGTCGTGCTAGATTGCGAATAAAATGAACTCCCCAACGTCCTGCGCCTAATACTGCTACTCCTATTTTCATCTGATAATTTCTCGTTTAGATTAGGAATCTTCGTTCACAGTTATCAGCGATGAATTTTTAATTGTCAAACTTAATAATGTAGTGAATACAGTTAACATTGAACATTTATCATTTTTTTTCTCGCGCAAAGACGCAAAGACGCAAAGGCTAATTATTTGATGCTTGAGGTGGAAGAGACCCTGGCTTGAAAAGCCAAGGTGGCGACATCCGAGGTCTCCAAGAGATGCGTGAGACTGCCGTAGGGCTTCCTTCCACTTCGTGAAGAAAAACTTGATAAGATTGTTGCGATCGCTGTTTTTAAATTAAAGATTTAAGATCAATCTAGCTATTATAAATAGATAATTCATTACTAGGCTTTGTATTATGACAACTAAAAGTAATGTCATTGTAAGTGATCCAGAACTTATGGGTGGAACGCCTGTATTTAAAGGGACTCGCGTGCCAATTAAAAACCTAATCGACTATTTAGAGGCGGGAGATTCTTTAGACACCTTTCTGGCTCATTTTCCCAGCGTCAGTAAACAGGATGCTATATCTGTTCTCGAACTAGCTAAAGAAATGCTGATGACTTATGCGAATCCTGCTTGATGAATGTGTTCCCAAACCTCTAAAACGAGAATTTGCCGATTTAGATATTAAAACAGTGAGAGAAATGGGTTGGTCGGGAACAAAAAATGGAGCGTTGCTAAAATTAATGTCTGAATCAGAATTTACTATTTTGCTGGCTTCCGACCAGAATTTAAAATACGAACAAAATTTACAGCAAATTGGTATTGCAGTAATCGTTATGGTTGCACGTACCAATCGTCTTTCTGATTTGTTGCCGTTAATTCCAGAAGTACGTGAAGTTCTATTTGCGATCAAGCCAGGAGAATTAATTGAAGTTGGTAGTTATTGAATAGAGTAACTATAAAATTAAGAATATTTAGGTTGTGTTTTATTGTTGATGCAAATTACTTTCGATCTCTCTGAAGAATTAATATCTCGACTAAATTCAGTAGAAGATAAACTCCCACAGGTTATTGAATTAGGATTGCGAGAATTAAATGCTAACCCTCAAGATGGATTTAATGGTTTTGCTGAGGTTTTAGAATTTTTAGCTACTTTACCTACTCCAGAAGAAATTATCGCACTACGCCCTTCTCAAGAATTACAAACTCAGATTAGTGGTTTATTAGAAAAACATCGCAATCAGGGTTTAACAGATACAGAAACTAGAATATGGGAGAAATATCAATATCTAGAACATTTAATCCGCAAAGCCAAGGCTAAAGCCTATTCAAAACTTAAACAACACCAAGAAAATGAGCAGTAGTTATATTTCTACTGCAATCCGTCGCTTAGTTGGCGAACGTGCTAACTATTGTTGTGAATATTGTCTAATTCCTGAAGCATTTACATTTGCTACTCATGAAATCGACCATATAATCGCCAAAAAACACGGCGGAAAAACGATAGCAGAAAATCTGGCTCTTTCTTGTACACTTTGCAATAAATATAAGGGTAGCGATTTAGCTTCCATCGATCCAGAAACAAATGACATTAGACCTCTTTATCATCCTCGTAAACATAAGTGGAGTGAAAATTTTGAGGTAAAAGACGGCAGAGTTATTCCTTTAACTCCAGAAGGCAGAGTAACTACTCGTTTATTACAGTTTAATCGTGAGGAAAGAATTGAAGAACGTAAATTAATGATAGAAGCAGGAATTATAAAGCTACCTTAATTATTGCGATCGCTCTTGCTTTAAACTCAAACTTTTAACTAGAAGTAGAATTAACAATACGATAATTGATTTTTTGTGGTCCAATTCTTAGTTCATAAATTTTATCTCTTACTTATGGCAGCCAAAAATTAGGTAAAAAGCTAGTTAGACTACGTATAGTGCGATTGATATCTCTGGCAACTTGAATATGGGGTTCATCGGGTTCAATGGGAAGAATCTCAGCTTTTGTACCGATGCCAAATTTATCGATCGCACTGTTGGCAGCTTCTAAACCAGTAACGTAAGCTTTTTCTTGCGACCAAGAACCATGTCGGGTGACAATCCAATCGCCACTCATAAATAGATTGGGAATTGCCGTTTTTGCGGTAAGTAAATACTGATAGCTACCTGGGAAAAAGTGAGTGACACCTTCTTTAACTCTAATAATACTACTGTCTGTGACTTTGGCTTTGGCAAAACTGGGGATACAAGTAGCTAGATCTCGCTGCACTTTGGCAATAATTTGTTCATCACTCATAGGTAACAACTGATTGGCATGATAAAAATCAGCTTCAATTACTGTATTCGGTTCATCTTTGTACTCGTCCTGTAGGGCATTGAGGTCGAAAAAAGTCCAGCCTGTAGTAGTATCGAAACCAAAACAGGCATTAGAAGGAAGTGGTATATCAATTTTGCGATCAAACCACAAACGAGTTGCTAAGACATCAATTCCTTTGAGGTTCGCTAAATTACGAAATTCAGGATAATTACTCAAGCTGGTACTGCTTTCGACAATTTTTTTAATTCCACTAACGCTAACGGCAGAAATCACCCCATCGGCAGCAAAAAATTCCTCACCGCACATCACCCCAGTAGCGTTTCCCCTTTCATCTAGCAGGATATCGCTGACTCGTTTATTAGTTAAAATTTTGCCCCCATCTCGTCGAATCTGTTGGATCCAGGGTTGAAATATGCGTTCTCCTACCGTACCGCGACACCAAACTACATCAAAATCTGGTTGATGAGCCAGAATAAAATAGTACAGCATTCCCAGGGCGGCGGCCGCCGAACACTGTTCCCCAGGAGCAAATAAACCTACTAACAGCATCGGTTCAAAAGATTCTCGATACAGTCTTTCCGATACGCCAAATTGTTTGAATAATTCCCTGGCGGTTACTTTATCGTATCGCGTCCAAGCATCGTGAGAATTATCGAAATCAATTACTGCATAGAGTAAGGGTAATGCCGAAGCGCGATCGCCCAAAGGCAGGCGTTTGAATTGAGTGTAGATAAAAGTACCTAGAGGGCTAGGTAAACGTGGTTCGTCTTGAAAAATAGGGGATTCTACTTCTAAGCCAGCAGGAGAATATTGAGAGGAGCGAGTAAAAGGAGTAAAAGGATCCAGACCAAGTTTTTTTACCTGACTGAAAATATTGTTGTAAGGATACCAAAAGCCGTGAATACCGCCTTCTACCGATCGCCCTTGAGGAGTTTTCCAACCCGCTACTAAACCTCCTGGATGGGGAGCGGCTTCTAAAAGGGTAACATCATAACCCTGTTGGGCTAAATGAGAAGTGGCTGCTAATCCCGCCCAACCAGCACCGATAATAATAATTTTTTGGGTTTCGGACATTTAATAATGATTAAAAAAGACTGAAAGCAAACTATTAAGAATTAATTTTACCTATTTAACAACTAAGCTTCCTCTGACTCCGTCAATTTCTTTATAATTAATAATTAATGGCTCTCAAATTAAACACACTAGCTCTTCGCACTACTTTTCTAGCTCATAATGACCAACAATTCCCATGATTTTGTCATCAAGCTAGCTCTTATCCTCTTTTTGAGCATTTTGCCTTCTCTCGTTTATCTGTTAATATTTCGTAAAGTTAAACGACAATGGAGATCGAGGTTAAGACGCGCTCGTCTCATGACAATTGACGATTGCCGAGATAATTTGCCCAGTTACTATAATGGCAATCGCTCATCTGAGGTAACCAGATATTTTATTGGTGATACTAGTTGCCTGTACAATGCCCATTCTCCTTATATGCGTTGTGCTGTTAATCCTAGTGGTCCTTGTAAAAACTGTTCCCATTATCAACAAAAACCCTAATTTATTGAGTTACTGATTTTCTGCACAAATTTAGTAGGGCTGTGTTCTATAACTTCGTTCATAGCGGCATTGGCATAGCCCTACTTATTTCTGAACTTTCCCTTGTAATATTTCATAGCTTGATTACAATAAACCATTTTGTATGTTGTTTGACAATTGATTTTTTAAGTTTTACTTCATATTTTAAAATTTCTCAGATCGCTTCATTTTTTCTCTTTGTTTTTTCAATTTTTTGGCCTAAACTTGAGTCGAAACTTTATCTTCAAGATAAAGCTTCAATATTTTTTGATTAATAACATTGGGAGCTGCATATTGGAAACAGGTTGGCTGAATCCAAAGAGTCATCACCCAAAGCAAGATACAGGGTTTATCGGAGATTTCTCTAACATTGATACCCCTAGAACAACTCCGAACTCGAACGAAATATATTCAAGGGGCTAAGAAGCCTCATGCAAGCAAACTAGATAGAGGTCAGTAAATGAGTAGCATTTTATCAGGTACAACTCCATTGTACGAAAGTACAATGGAAAACGGTGGTCTAGATATTATTGGTCAACAAAATTCTCCTAATATATTTTTTGTAGAAGGAGATGGCGATGATATTATCACTGGTGGTTCCAAATTTGATCGTATTCACGGTGGAGATGGAAATGATTTCATCTCTGGTTTGAGCGGAGACGATCAATTGTTCGGTGAGGGTGGTGATGATACTCTCATCGGTGGAAAAGGAGATGACTTATTAGACGGAGGCCCAGGTGATGATATTCTCATCGGTGGCGAAGGTAACGATATCCTGATCGGTGGTCCTGGAGTTGATATCTTAATCGGCGGTCCTGGAAGCGATCAATTTGTATTTTATGCCGATGATTTAATTCCTGGAGAAATAGACAAAATCATCGATATGAGTAATCCTGTCGGAGATAATCAACTTGGAGATGTGATTAAACTTCAAGGTATCGGCAGCGATGCTATCGTCGAATACGATAGTCAAACTGGATTAATCTCTGTTAATGGAGAAAACTATATTCAGTTAGATGCAGGACTAGACCTTACTGTTGACAATACTGACGGTAATGATAATTGGGAATTATTTTAACTTTTCCAGTTTCAATACTATATTTAAATGACCTCTAATTGAAATTTAGAGGCCTTTTGATTCTAATTATAATGATCTTATACATTGCTCTACAAAACCTAGAGGAATGTATAAGTTATTTTTTATTGAGCCAAATTTAGTTAATTAAATACACTAACACAAACAGAACTAACCAAATGACATCCACAAAGTGCCAGTAAATTTCTGCTGCTTCCACACCAAAATGGCTACTACTAGAATAATGACCGGGTTGGCGCGATCGCCACAAAACACATAAAATTAGTGATACTCCTGTCATGACGTGCAAACCATGAAATCCCGTCAGAACGTAAAAACAACTGGCAAATAAATTAGCAGTTAAACCAAATTCAGCGTTGAAGTATTCATAAGCCTGTCCGCCTAAAAATAACAATCCCATCGCAGCAGTAATGGCAAACCAAATCTGCAAACCCTTAACATCATTGTTTTTCAGGGCAGTTTGTCCTCGGTGCATTACAAAGCTGCTAGCTACAAGAATTGAGGTATTAATAATCGGGACTAAGAGTTCTAATTCTGGCATTCCTTCAGGAGGCCATACTGGCATGGTAGCACGATAAATTAATAACGCTGCAAACAAGCCCAAAAAAGCCATGCTATCGGAAAGCAGAAAGACATATATACCAAACATACGATGGTCTGGATGTCCGTGATGTCCTGATGCCTTTTGATGAGCATCGATCGCTATTTGTGTATTTTGATCTACAGTTGAACTTTGCATAAATATCTTTTGTTAATGTGAATCACAGTAACCAGCATTTGATTACTGTACGGGGGAACGGCGGGCAACGCCCCTACTGATTACTGACCTTCTGCTCCTACTGCTGCCAGCATATCTTCTACAGACTCTTCACCGTCAATTGATTCTTCATCGATTCCATAATCATAGGGGCCAGCCCACAACACGGGTTCTTCTTCAAAGTTTTCAATAATGGGAGGAGAAGCAGTTTGCCATTCTAAAGTTAAAGCCCGCCAGGGATTACGGGGAGCTTTTTCCCCCTTAAGCCAACTCCAAATTACATTAATTAAGAAGGGAAAAGTCGATAATGCCAGAATATAAGAACCAATGGTACAAACTATATTTAAAGTTTGAAACTGGGGATCATAGAGGGCGATACGACGGTTCATTCCCTGTAAGCCCAAAGGATGCATCGGTAAAAAAGTAATGTTGAAGCCGATAAAAGTCATGATAAAGTGAATGCGCCCCCAGGTTTCGTTCACCATACGCCCAGTCATCTTGGGAAACCAGTGATAGACTGCTGCAAATAAACCAAATACTGCACCACCAAACAAGACGTAGTGGAAGTGGGCCACGATAAAGTAAGTATCGTGGACGTGGATATCAAAAGGTACGGAGGCTAACATGACTCCACTCAATCCACCGATCAGAAAAGAAGAAATAAAACCAATACCAAACAGCATGGCACTATTGAGATTAATTTTCCCTCCCCAAATAGTCGCACACCAGCTAAAAACCTTAATTCCTGTAGGTACGGCGATAATCATCGTGGTCGCCATAAAAAACATCCGCAACCAACCAGGAGTACCGCTAGAAAACATATGGTGCGCCCAGACAATTAAGCCTAGAAAACTGATTGCCAAACTGGAATAGGCGATCGCTCGATAGCCGAAGATTGGTTTACGGGCATGAACGGGTAATACTTCTGAAATTGCCCCAAAAAAAGGCAAAATCATGATATATACTGCCGGATGAGAATAAAACCAAAACATATGTTGGTAAACTATCGGATCTCCTCCCCCAGCCGGATTAAAAAATGCCGTTCCAGCGATCAAATCAAAGGAAAGTAAAATCAAAGCAGCAGCTAGTACTGGAGTACCTAATAAGATCAATCCTGAAGTTGCCAACATTGACCAACAAAATAGGGGCATACTGTGAATATCCATATCGGGCATCCGCATCAACAAGATCGTCGTAACAAAATTAATTGCCCCTAAAATTGAGGATGTTCCCAACAGCAGTACACTTAAAATCCAAATTTCTTCTCCCCATTTGCCAGTCATTAAACTTAGAGGTGGATAAGATGTCCAACCAGCTTGGGCTGGTCCGACAAAAAAGCTACAGAGAAAAAAGATACCACCAGGGGGGATCATCCAAAAAGCTACTCCATTAAGTCGGGGAAATGCCATATCTTCTGCCCCAATCATCAGGGGGATCAGATAGTTAGCAAAAGCTGCCCCTGCCGGAATAATCCACAAAAATAGCATGATCGAGCCATGCATGGTCATTAACTGATTGTAAAATTCAGGTTGAACAAAGTCGGGATCGGGAGTTGCTAGTTCGGTACGCATGACTTCAGCTAACGCACCGCCGATGAGATAGAAAAAGAAGGCAGTAACGAGATATTGAATCCCGATTACTTTATGATCGGTACTAAACCCGAAGTAGTCCTGCCACTTTCTTGGAGAATGTCCCTCGGATTGGCTGGGTTTATCAGCCACATTAGGTTCTGCGGTTGTACTCATATAATTTGAAAATCTGATGTATTATTGCCAAGTAGAAAGATGGTTATCTTTCAGTCGTGCCAGATTATCTGGGCTAACTTCCAGGTTTCGGACATAAGAGGTTAGCAAATCTTTTTTTGAAGTAGAATTGGAATTCATTGCTACTGAAGATTCATCGAGACTCTGGTTATTGGCGATGGTGTTTTGTTGAATCCACTCTTCGTATTCTGCTTCAGTTTCGACATATAGTTGAGTTTTCATGCCACCGTGATATGCCCCACACAATTCGGCACAAATTACGGGATATTTACCAACTTTAGTAGGTGTAAAAACCAAGGTGCTGTCTCGACCAGGAATGGCATCCTGTTTAATCCGAAATTCCGGCAACCAAAAAGCATGAATTACATCTCCAGCCGAAATATTTAAAGCCACAGGACGATTGACGGGAACGTGCATTTCTCCTGAAATTACGCCAGATTCGGGATAGGTAAATACCCAAGCATATTGAATTCCATTAACTTTAACTTTTAAAGGTGCTACTGCTTCGTCACTGTCGGGAGAAAAACCCAAACCCAACGCTACATTTTGGCGTTTTGGGTCTAAAGCTACTAAGTCTCCATGATGATGAGCGTGATGGTGGGCCATTTGAGGACCCATATCCCCAGCTACCATCGGGTCGAGTCCGCCCATTTTGTTGTAAACTTCAAAGCTATAGATCGCTAAAATAAAGACAATTATTGTAGGAATTGCCGTCCAGACAATTTCTAGAGGAACATTGCCTTCAATTGGCGGTCCATCAGTAGTATCTCCTTTAGCTCGGCGGAATTTAATCACACAATAAACCAAAACTCCTTCAACCAACAAAAATAAACCTGTAGCAATGGTCATCATTAAATTGAATAGTCCATCTACATCATTGGCTTCAGAAGATGCAGCTACTGGTAGTAGTCCATGATTTTGACCGTACCAGAGACTGATCAAAGTCATGACTATACCTGCGATTAGGGTAACAATATTACTGGGAATATTCACTGTTGTTTCTAATTTAGGGGATGTAATGGAAGAAAGATTTGGAAATTTAAGCTATTGACAATTGATTGTTTAATTATTGCTTAGACGATCATAATTGCTGATGCAATCGATACTGAAATTTCAACTTTTAAAAATATAGTTTTGCCTATTTACTAGGTTAGAACAAACTAGTGGTACATCGGGTATTTAGCTCTTGAATATCTAGTTATTCTTTATTTTTTGTTTGGGATCGCTGCAATCTAGATTGTAGTAGGCGATTGTCAAAATTTAATACCCAGCTAAAAGCTTAATTTTTTTTTTATAAGCCGAAATTTTTCTAAATGAATTTTTAAATCATTCTGAAGAATATCTAAAGCTACATAACTATTAGAAAAACGTCGCTAGAGTGATAGGTAGGTAGTTTAACAAATATCGACTTCAAGCTACTAAAGATTTGAATAGCTACCATGCTTGAAGATTTTAGTTTCGATAGAGATTAGTGCGACCATGACAGAATCATTTTTACAGTCGTCTATTAAACATAACGAGATTGCCAGAGATTCTAAATCTCAGCCCCAAGTCTGGATACGTCGCTTGGTGTGGAAAATAGCGATCGCAACTTTGTTATTAATGGCGATTGGTAGTGCAACAAGGGTAATGAATGCGGGTTTGGCTTGTCCAGATTGGCCTCTGTGTTATGGTAAATTAGTACCTACACAACAAATGAACCTCCAGGTATTTCTAGAATGGTTTCATCGCCTAGATGCGGCTTTAATTGGAGTCAGCACCATCGCTCTAACAGGTTTATCTTGGTGGTATCGTCGTTCGATTCCTCGTTGGTTGCCCTATGCCTCGACATTTGCCTTGTTTTTAATTGTCTTTCAAGGTATCTTGGGAGGACTGACAGTAACTCAACTGTTGCGTTTTGACATTGTTACTGCCCATTTAGCCACGGCATTATTATTTTTTACCACTTTAGTAATTATCGGTACGGTATTAACTCCCTATGAAGGAACTCAAGCGGCGGGAAAATTAAAATGGTTTGGCTTGACCGCAACAATTTTAGTTTATTTACAAAGTATTCTCGGTGGCTTAGTTGCCTCTCGTTGGGCATTACACCAGTGTTTTGCAGGTTCACAACTCTGCTCGGTAATGAACGGTCACATAATTGGTGTATTTCCTCCTACCATGACTACCATTGCTTTAATGTGGTTTGCCTGGCGTACTCCAGGATTACACCTCACTCTCAGAAAATTAGCTAACGCGGCAGCTGGTTTAGTTGGTTTACAAATACTTATTGGTATCGCCACCTTCAAGCTTCACTTGCAAGTCGAACCTCTAACCGTTACCCATCAAGCTGTTGGCGCAACCTTACTAGGAGTTTTAGTGGCTTTCAGTGTTCTAGCCATTCGAGATGTGAAAGTAGCATTACCCGCAGCCAAATTGAATCAAAATTAAAAATTACCAAGCTAAGTATGAATTTAGGAATTATTTTCACCATTGGCACTAGTATTGCCCGCCAAAATCAAAACTTTTTAGAAGTTGTTAAAAGTTACTATCAGTTAACCAAACCTCGGATTATTCCCCTGTTATTAATTACCACTGCCGCATCAATGTGGATGGCTTCTGACGGTAGAGTTGACCCTCTGTTACTGTTAGTTACTCTTTTAGGAGGAACATTAGCCGCAGCTTCGGCACAAGTACTAAATTGTATCTACGATCGCGACATTGACTATACCATGACTCGGACGCGTCAACGTCCCATTCCTGCTGGTAAAGTACAGCCTATTCATGCTCTAATTTTCGCCATCATTCTCGGTATACTTTCTTTTTCCCTGCTAGCTTTTTTTGCCAATCTTTTCGCTGCATTGTTAGCCATGTCTGGCATTGTCTTTTATATGGCAATCTACACTCACTGGTTAAAACGCCATACCAGTCAAAATATAGTGATTGGCGGTGCGGCGGGGTCGATTCCTCCTTTGGTAGGCTGGGCGGCGGTTACGGGAGATTTGAGTGTCGTTCCCTGGTTGTTATTCACCATTATTTTTTTGTGGACACCACCTCATTTTTGGGCTTTGGCTTTAATGATTAAAGACGATTATGCTGAAGTAGAAATACCCATGTTACCTGTTGTAGCGGGAGAGGAAGAAACCGTCAGACAAATTTGGATTTATAGCCTGCTAGTAGTTCCCTGTACTCTATTGTTAATCTATCCCCTTCACAGTCTGGGAATAATTTATGGCGCGATCGCTTTGTATCTGGGATATATTTTTCTTCGCCAAGCCTGGCAACTAAAACAAGAACCCCAAAACAAACAATTAGCCCGCTCGATGTTTAAATATTCCATCTTTTACATGATGCTACTATGTGTAGGGATGATTATCGATACTTTGCCCTTAACTCATAATTTACTAAATGCGATCGCCTGTGGCGGGTAGAATAACCCAAATTGACAACTCCCCAGCCTAAAGGCGTGGGGATTCTTCCTTCACAGAAAAACGCCTTGTAAAAGCAGTGCCTTTACTTGGTCTTACTCTTTCTCCAGAAGCGGTAGCGAGATGCCCTCC
>JBHJNX010000199.1:0-5680 GCA_050330335.1 Pleurocapsa sp.
GCTTGCAGAGGCGATGCGACGGGGATAGTTCAGCTTACTCTGTTCGATCTAGTTGGCAGCCGATGAGTCAAGAATCCCCCAGTAAAGCGACGCTAGGAGCTTACTGGCGGGAGTGTCAATCTTCCATTCCTACGGCTGCTTATTTACATATTCCTTTCTGTCGTCGTCGCTGTTACTATTGTGATTTTCCCATTTCTGTAGTAGGCGATCGCCTTACTCATGTTTCCACAACCATCGAAGATTATGTAGCGGCTTTGTGTCGCGAAATCGAATTGACGGCTAAACCCCAACAACCCTTACAAACCGTCTTTTTTGGCGGCGGCACACCGTCATTATTATCAGTCAGACAATTAACTACAATACTGAAAGTATTAGATAAACATCTGGGAATTGCTAGTGATGCCGAAATCTCGATGGAAATCGATCCCGGTACTTTTAACCGAGAACAAATTTTAGGTTATCTCAATGGGGGAGTAAATCGAATTAGTCTGGGAGTACAAACCTTTGATGATCAATTGCTCAAAATCTGCGGGCGATCGCATTCCTATGCTGATATTATGCAAGCGATCGCTTTAATACAGCAAATTGCAGTTCCTAATTTTAGTCTGGATTTAATTTCTGGCTTACCCCATCAAACCTTAGAACAATGTCAGATTTCTCTGACACAGGCGATCGCCATCTCTCCCCACCATCTATCCTGTTACGATTTGGTACTCGAACCAGTCACCGCTTTTGGCAAACAATATCAACCAGGTAAAAAACCCCTCCCCACCGATGAAATAGCGGCAAATATGTACCGCTTAACCCAACAAATGCTAACGAATGCAGGCTATCAGCATTATGAAATATCTAATTATGCCCGCCCTGGTTATCAATGTCGTCACAACCGAGTTTACTGGGAAAATAAACCCTATTACGGTTTCGGTATGGGTGCGGCTAGTTATCTCGATGGGAAAAGATTTACCCGCCCTCGCACTCGCAGAGAATACTATGATTGGTTATCTAAGGGGGCAATAATTAATGAACCAGAACTTTCCCCCACAGATCGCTTATTAGAAAGTCTGATGTTAGGGTTGCGCTTGAGTGAAGGAGTAGATTTATCCTCATGCGATCACTCGACAGCCGATAAAATCTGGCATTGTTTGCAACCCTATTATCGTCAGGGTTTAATTGAAATTACTCAAGACAAAGCAATTATAACCCGATTGCGTTTGAGGGATTCGGAAGGTTTTTTATTTTCCAATACTATTTTGTCAACCTTATTTGAAAAGTTAGAAGATACGTGATGTTGACAACTCAAATAGAATTGCCATAACTAATTACTGATGGCGTTGCTGATTGAATGTATGAAACCGAAAGTTATACAGTTTCTAGTTTCTAGGGGAGCGTAGCGACGTTTAATAGACTTCTTTTTTTAGATTACCAAAGTAATTAATTTACTGTCATACCTCGATTCAGCAACACCTTACTGATTAATAGCTCCACTGATTTTGTAGATTGTACTGTCCGGTATTGGTAATAACAGTGTTATTTTCGCCAACGGCAGCAGCATTATTAGTAGCATCTTGAATGGACAATTGATTTTGAGGATCATTGCCGTATTGATTTTGGACGCTATCTTGGTTGATATTGCTAATTACAGTATTATTGTTACCGATCGCCACTCCATGATTTTGTCCCTGTTGGATCGATACTTGGTTGCCATTTCCAGAACCGTATTGATTTTGTTCAGCAGATTGATGAACCCCTGTCTGGACGTAATTATTAGTACCGACGGCAGTAGCACTGCTACTAGATTCTTGAATAATTACTTGGTCAGCACGTACTGCATTAGGAATTAAAATAAGAGTTGCAGCAGCTAAACCAAGAGATAAAAGTTTATTAGACATATTGTGTGTACCTTTAATAACTGATTTTATATATGTAAATTGCTACCTATATTATTAAATAGGTTGGAAAAGATTTGGATATGCAGTTCAATTAAATTTATGTTTGTCAACAAAAGTGTGAGAAGTTAATCAGTTAAAACGCTCAATGTGTTAGATAGAATGACTGATAATCTTGCTGTAGGCTTTAACAGTTTGTTTGGCGATCGCTTGCCAGTTATACTGTTGTTGAACTAATTGACGGGCATTTACCCCTCTTTGTTGCCGTAATTGGGGCGATCGCAGTGCTAGAGTTAAAGCATCAGTCAATTTATCTATATCACAGTCAGTTATCCAACCAGCTTGCCCTTGTTCGATTTCTCGCCAAATGTGAATGCCATTAGAAATCACCACAGGTGTGCCGGTTGCCATTGCTTCAGCCACCGCAATACCGAAATTTTCATAATAAGAAGGCAAGACAAATAAATCGGCATCTTGTAACAACGCCAGTTTGATTTCCCCTTTTACGAAACCCGTAATGGTAGTGCGCTGTTGTAAACTAGAAAGTGCGATCGCACTTTGAATCTGAGTTTCATAGTCTGGGTCTTGAGGATTGCCACCCGCTAGTATAAAATGAAAATCCCATCCTGTTGCCTGTAACTTTTCTAGAGCAGGTAATAATAAATTTAAGCCTTTTTTGCGATCGATTCGGGACATAAATAAAATTATGGGAATATCGCGATCGATTCCCAATTGCTGACGTGCCATTCCTTTATCTGGTAACTGGGGAATGTCTACTCCCAGAGGAATAATTAAATCGTTAGTTTTTGCACCAAATCTATGAGAAATCTCAGCTTCTTGCTGGCTGGTAAAATGTATTGCGGCTGCACCAGCTAAATTGGGTTTTTCCCATAACCACCCATAAATTTGCTTGAGTTGTCGTTTTTTTTGTAAATCCGCAGGGTCTAGAGTACCCAAAGGGCGCATAATGTAAGGTAAATGCTTCCATCTAGCTACAGTAGCGGCGGCAGTACTGACAGGAGAAAATAAAGCATGGATGTGGGCTAGATCGTATTGTAAAGCATGATCGTCCAACCATTGTAATAAGTCTAGAGAAAACTTGTAGCGACGAAAAGGAGAACAGGGAAAATAAATTACCTGATAGTTATCTTGCTGTATGGGTTGACCCAAAGGAACATCTAAAGGAGTTTGTCCCGCATCTCCATCAGTATTAGTAGTAAGTAAAGTAATCTCAACTCCTTGTTTGGCAAGTGCTGAAGAAAATCCCCGTACCATTTGACTTGGACCACCATAAACTAGAGAGAAAGAAGGAACAATCTGTAAAATTCTCATACATCTACCAAAGATTGGTTACTTTTTCTCAAGCTTATTCCCAGTTACTCAACTTGGCACTTAGTACTTAAACAACGTCAGTTCGATAGCCTGAATCCTGAATCTTGACTCCTAAATTCTCTCACAACCAAAATTTTTAATTTATGCAAAAACTCTAATCTTTAGTCATGTCTTGATATTAGAAGCGAACTAATTACATTTTTATTCAAAAGTGATCAGAAATTTAAAAACATATATAATAAAGATACAAATCACAAACTAAAAAGACAGTGGTTGCTTTATTCTTATATCAATTTTTTTGAATGCCATAACACAAGCGAGCCACTGTTGAATCAGATTCATCCATTGAATTAAGGGTAATATTTTTTAGTCCATTCATAAAGTTATATAAGTTGCTAGTTTTAGAGCCATCATTACCACTATTTAAATTCCATTCACTCCACCAACCGGGTTTTTGTAAATCGTTAGCCATAACATCTACTTTAAAATAATAGATATTTGATTCAGGGAAGTTATTGGGATTAATTATGGTAGTAAAATTAAGCTGATTGTTATCAATTTGCCAGTTTGTAAACTCTAAAGCTTTTTGTGCTGGTGTTTCTTGTTTAAATTCTTGTTTATTGAATTTATCAAAAGCTGTTGCAGTTATTTTAGTTGTTAAATCATTGGGATTGATCGCCAAACTATGATTTATTGTTTGTAGCGGAACTTGATATTGAACTTCAATACTATTAGTATTTTTATTAGTTATTTCTAAAAGTTCTACTGGTTGATTATTTTTTTCTAAAGCTACTTGACCATTATGTAGAGAATTAGGAGTTGCTAAATCTGAGGGTAAGTTAGTTGGGGAATTAAGATAAGCAATATCTGCGAGTATTTGCTGAGGAGAAAAGATTAATAAGTTAGTGCGATCGCGCAAAGTTCCCAGGTCTTTTTGTAGGTTATCAAAATAATTAGCAATATCTTGATAGTGACCGAGAAATAGGACATAAAAAGGTCGATATTGTTTAGTAGTTTTCCCGTCAGTATTATAACTAAATTTTTGATTAGGATCACTAGGAGAAAAAACCGTTCCATTAAATTCGCTTTTGATTGCCCAAATTCCTACAGCATAATTTTGATCTTTTTGATCAAAATAACTTTTTTTGATTTTATTAGCAATTAAATTAACATCGCCATCATTTTGTTCTAAATCTGTAACTATAACAGTCAGGCGATCGCGATTTTTAGGAGTAGTAATTATTGTAGCTATATCGCTAGAAACACCAGGAAAAGTTGCGGTAGTACCATCATAAAACTCAGAATTACCAGCTTTACGAAATTCCGAACGAGTTAATTCTTTGGCTTGATGCTTATGATCTCCAGAACGGTAATATTTAACTGTAGATTTGCTCCGATTTCCCCCCAAAGTTAAAATGCTATCTAATAGCTTTAATGCTTGAATATAAGAACTATTTTCATAATTTACATAGCCGAACATTGAACCAGAACCATCTACATGAATATCAATAGCTAATGGTTCGGTTACTCGATCTGGCGTTGCTGAATTTTGCTCTAATTTGCAGTATAAACTAATGTAATCATTACTAAGTTCTGTTCCTTCTATAACTCCTTGAGCAAGAGGAATACTACAACCAGATAAAGTCATAACAGCAATCAAAGCAATAATATTTTTCCTCAAAAAAAACATATTCATAATGTTAACTTAAACACATTTAAGATCTTGAAATAAATTCAGAAAAAATACGCAAACTATCTTCTTTACAATAAAAACTTTATGAATTAGATTGTAATTAACCAGTATTCATTATGGCAATTACTAAAACATATGAAATCAGGGGAAATAACTAGGCTAATAATTTGCTTAATTATTGGTGCATTGATAATTTTTATCGGACAACCTTGGCTATATGAGTCTAGAATTATCAGAATTACTGACGTTCCAGATATCAAAAATTGGATTGGTAACTACTATATGATCCAAGCTGCTATTGTATTTGGTATTGCAGTAATATCTGTAATTTTTTGGTCTATAGCTGGTATAAAAGCTAAAGCCACTGGAAGCGAATTAAAAGCTTGGAGAACTGTTTGGTATGTGCTGTTATTCATAAATGTACTGAGTATTTTTCTAGCAATTTACTTTAAGAAAGTTAGCGATGATGCTCTTTTACCATCAGCTTTATTATTACTCTTTGATGTAATTTGGATTTTTTGGCTGGGAACAGCTTTGAGTTCCCCGAATTTATTTATGTATTTGCCTCCAGGTTCGGGAAAAATACGCAGAGTTTTTGGAGATTAAATTTATGACAATTTATCTAGTTGGTATTGGTGGTAGTGGGGCAAAATGTGTCGAGTCAGTTGTGCATTTAGCATCAGTCGGTTTATTTCCGCAAGAGCCAATAAAAGTATTATTTGTCGATGCAGATGAAAGCAACGGTAATGTTGAAAGAGCTAGAAATAGT
>JBHJNX010000200.1:0-3948 GCA_050330335.1 Pleurocapsa sp.
TTAAGTTGGCTATTTCTTTCATTACATGGCGCATAGACAAAACGCTTCATAAGTTCATCCAAAATATTCGTCTGTCATGATTACCTCTAAATCCACTAAATTATCTGTAGGAATAGAAAATTCTCGTTCCATTGCTTTAACTGATTTTGCGTACCAGTCAAGATAATTTTGTTCCAAATAATTATTTAAGCTAGGAGATTCTTCTAAAATACTTTTAATCTCTTCACGAAAGTTGACTACTTCTTTTTCCCAACTACGCTGATTATATTCCTTCTTGCCATTCCAGTACTTTAGCTTGAGAATATGCTCGATCAGTCTTTTAGTATAACTGCGTAAAGCACGTCTCTCACTGGCTGTCATATCATTAATTTCTTCAATGAGATTATCCCAATCCATATTTTCTAATTGTCGATTTTGAATTGCATTGATAATTTCTTGTCGCCAAAGATTCAAGTCTTGATGATAAAGCTCTTTTAGTTGCATACTTATTTAGAAATCATGCCAATTTATATTAATTCTAATTTAACCTCAGTTCGGGTTAAGTAGATTGAGGTAAAAGCCAGTCGAGACGAAGGCTCGGCTTTTTAGGTTGATGGCAGTAGGCAATCAATCCACACAGAACGTTAACGCAGAAATTGACAGGCACTCGATGACGAGAATGTTCGATTTGAGAAATATTCTTGAGTTGGTCATTAGAGTCTAAACTAAAAATAAGGGCAGATTGGCTGAAAATTAGGTTATCTTCAGCTTACTATCTGTTCTTTTTCTTAGCCCGAACTCAGGTTAATATACAGTCAGCGTCAGGGGTCATTTACCATGTTTCTGATCAAGCGAAATCTAATTACGTTTGGACTGATTTGTGCCTTTTTCGCCTTCGGGTCCGTAAACGGTGTCGCCTCCGTAGTCAGCGATCCACAATACTACGCCCATGCCCAAGTCGTAGAGATCGCGCCTGTCCGAGGTGGGTTGCATACCATCAGCTTTATAGTCAAGGAGCTAGTAGAGAGACAGGAAAAATATGGGGGATACATCTCACCCGAAGCTCTCCCAGAGGAGATTTCAGAGGAGGAACCGCACATCGTTCAAATAACGCTCAATCCTCGTGTGAGCGTCAAACCGGGCGACATTATCGTAGTTGGCGTTATCCATGGATCGAGTATGGGCGAGAGTGAACCGGTATCGTGGGTCATGTTTGCTCACCCGTACCTTGAGGATGGCACGCCCATCGGTCTCTATTATAGAGAACGAAATTGAGGGAGGATAATGAACGCCAACATGGAAGAATCGCTAACGCCAGCCATGGAGCCGGTACTCGTACCTCGTGGGACTGATGGCTGGTGTTAAGAAAAAAATGTGACCATATCAAGCAATTTGTTAAAGTCTTGCTAAAAAGCGATCGCCAGATTTTTCCCAAACAGTTCCAAGAGCGATCGCCTGTTGAGGCTTTTAACTGTAAGCATTGGAAAAAGTTTATGAAGAAATAAAACAAGTTTTACTGCTTGTCTGTTGAATTATTGATCGAGCTTGGGCATTTATTAAATGTTTCTCAGATTTATAACTTTGACTAAAGTTCAATGGCAGTTCTACAACAATTCTTACTTAGTAGTTGGATAGCGATCGCGTTAATGTTTTGCTTTAATCATTCTGTGATTGCTGCATCATCACCAAATATTTCCGATGTTTTCCATAATGGGATACATAACCTGCATCAGCAAAACTATCAATCAGCTTTAGTCGATTTTACTCAAGTAATCGAGAGTCAAGATAAATTAGTAGGTGCTGCTTATAGCAATCGTTGTCTAGCAAATCTACAGTTGCAAAATAATACTGCTGCCCAAGCTGATTGTCTTCTAGCGATTAAATATAATTCCCATAACCTGGAGGCATATCTTAACTTAGGATTAGCTTACTACCGTCAAGGGAAATACCAGCAAGCGATCGCCCAATACCTAGAGATCGTCCAGCAAGACCAACAAGATTATCGAGTTTACTACAATCGCGGTTTAGCATATTCGGCTTTAGCAGATTACCAACAAGCGATCGCTGATTATCACCTGGCTTTAATCTATTCTCCTGAATCTAATCCTGAATCCAAAAGCCTAATTTATAATGATTTGGCTTTAGCTTACATAATGCTAGAGGAAGACGAACAAGCCATATTTAATTTCACTCAAGCGATCGCTTTAGATGGCAATAACTACAATGCCTATTACAATCGAGGTTGTGCTTATCATCGACAAAAATACTATTCAGTAGCTATCCAAGATTTTGACCAAGCAATTCAATTAAACTCCAATTTCACCCAAGCATATGTACATCGTGGCATTTTAAACCACCAAATAGGAATCAGAGATACTGCATTAAAAGATTTAAATTTGGCTTTAGAACAATATCAACATCAAGGCAATCAGGAACAATACAAGACAATTCTCAACCTCAAACAACAACTATTTTATACTCAACAAAATCAGATAGTTTGATGGCTCATAATTACCAAAATTAATCATCCACAAAAAGCCTCGACCAATATCAATCGAAGCTTTTTTTCTAAATTCTATTATTAAATAAACAAAAACCAACCTTAATTGCTAATTAAGGCCGATCTAGTAATGTCACAAATTCTCTTACATCTAAACAATGTTGGTAATGTTAAAGACTTACAGTACATTACTGAAAAATAGTCCCCAGATTGTACCTGTTACACCCACAGCAATTAACGAGTTGGTAAAAAAGTTACCTAATTCTGGTTGAAAACCTAATGATTTATCTTCTTGACCTGCTGTGAAAAATAGTGACCAAGCTTGATTAGTATTAATTTGCTCTCCTTGGTTGAAATCAGAGCGAAAAACTACAGGAGCAAATAAGTCTTTGTTTCTAATAGTGTCGAAATCAGTTTGCATAATATAAATTCCTCTTTTGATTGTTTTCTCAATTAATCTTTATCTACTTCTAAGTTTTAGAGATTGGTTATCCAGCCCACTACACCATGTCCAGTAGCAACTTCTAGTAATAATGCTGAAACAAATCCAATCATCGCCAAACGTCCGTTGAGTTTTTCGGCAAATTCAGTGAAACCAGTTCTGGGAGTTTCATCCACATAAACTTTGGGTTCGACAGCAAAGTTATTCAGTCTGTTACCTTCTTCAGTTGTATATCCGCGTGTAGTCATTTTTTTTCTCGTTGCTTTACATAAATTAATATAACAGAATGTAAACTTTTATTGCAACAACTTGACTTAGGTTTTAAGTAGTAATTACCGTACAACTGTAGAATTTTAAGCTTGTTTGAGCAGTTTAATTGCAGTTACACCTAAGACATAGAGTTTGATAACTAGATAATTTATGATGAACTTACTAGAGGCGGTAAGATAAAGGCGGTAGCTTGCTGAATAGTTCGAGAACGCTCTTGGTAAGGAACTTTTCCCTGGGATGTAGTAACGTATTGTTCGATAAATTGTAATAATTCGGGTGCAGACTCAATAGGTGCAAGCTGATTAAAAATAAATGTTAGTTTATCAGCAGCAGCTAAGGTGGCAACGCAGGAACGGCGACAGGCTGTCATACAGGATACAGATTTGATGGTAATGCGATCGCTTAAATCACAACTTTCTAGACCTTTTTGCAGTTCTTCAATTAGATGCTGTCCTCCTGAGAGTCCGTGTTTCTTGTTTTGAGTTTCAGAAAATCGGCACAGGCTACAAACTAATAAAGTATGTTCAGTCATGGTAATTTCTCTAAAATAGGTGGGTTAAATTTTTGAGGAGTGCTGATAATTTACTGCTGGTTGAAATTCTGACCAAGCTTGACGAACACTCTGGTAACATTCAGGTGGGGTTATGGGAAGGTTTTTTAAGTAAAAAAAGGAAACTCTTGCCCCTGATTCCAAAAGTAAGATTACGGCTTGTTCAGGATTGTATTTATCCACCGCATCTAAGATATGTCCGTTCAT
>JBHJNX010000201.1:0-12110 GCA_050330335.1 Pleurocapsa sp.
TTTCTATGACTACTATCACTTTTGTGAAGGAGAATCAAGAAGTAATTGCAGCACAAGGAGCTAATTTACGAGAAAAGGCATTGCAAAATCGCATCGATATTTACACTTTCAAAGGTAAGTTAACTAATTGTGGCGGCTATGGACAGTGTGGAACTTGTATCGTGGAGATAGTAGAAGGAATGGAAAATTTATCTCCCAAGACTGATTTTGAAAAACGCAGACTCAAGAAAAAACCCGATAATTACCGTTTAGCTTGTCAAACACTGGTAAATGGAGCAGTTAGTGTTAAAACTAAACCATAGTTTGAACTATGCTGATTGGAGCTATTAGCCTAAGTAATGATATCCTAATAGAAATGTTGCTTTAAAAAATTACTTAGGGGCTGCTATTTTATGGAAGTTAATGATCTGGGATTTGTAGCTACTATTTTGTTTGTTCTAGTTCCCACGGTATTTCTACTCATTCTCTATATTCAAACTGATAAAGGTCAAAGAGAAGGCTAGAAACAGAAAATCAATAAAAATTGCAAGATAACATAAGTTCTGTATAATCGAGCCAAAGTGCGATCGCGCCTGTCAAAACTGTTAGTAATTAACCTCATTGACAATAACCGATTGTTTATGGCTCGATTTTTTATTGGGCGGTCGTAAAATTAGATATGTACCGCAAAATAGCATAGAAATCTTGCTGGATAATTTGGAGATTACTTGTATTTAATTGAGGAACGTGAACGAATAAGCAAGGAATTGAGATTTCGGACAATTCCAGATGATTCAATAGTTGATAATATAAACCTTCACAGACAAATTTTCCAGCATCATGACTGACAGTAGTATCGGTTAGTAATTCAACTAATTCTAATAGATTAATTGAAGTATAAAGACAGCGATCGCATCCTACAGCATTAGATTCTAAAGTTAATTTTTTTCTCTTTTCTGCCATACCGCAGCAAACAATAGCATCAAATTGAAATTGAGCAAGAGTTGCGATCGCTTCTTGACTTGCTTGTTCGATATTTACAGGTAGTTGTCTCAAGCAAAATAAAGAAGCAAAATCACAGGACTGGTTTTCGATAATAGCAATTAGATCGTCTGAAGAATTAGATTTTTGATGAGGAAGCCAGGTTTGAAAAGAAGTAAGAAGAATTTTTTTCATCTTATTTTTTCTGCTGAATTTTAGCTATTAAATCGTAAAAAGGTTGCCAATTATCTTCTTCTACAATTGATTGCCAAACCGATTCAATTACGGGACGTAATAAAGCAGTTTGTGGATTAGTAGCAGTCAGGCGATCGCTTATTTCAGTCATTGCTGATTGGGGTAATTTATTCAAACAACGATGATAAATACTAAGCCAATTTTCGGATATTTTCTGACTGAATTGAGCATTTTCTAAAATCAGATTGCGATCTTTGCGCCAACCATGATTAAAACCTTTGGCTAGTTCAGCAAAAAAGTCATGATAGCCAATATCTGTAGAGCGAAGTAATTGAATTGTTGCTGTTAATAACTCGTTTGTAAATAGTTCTGAATTTTCTATAAATCCCAACTTACGTAACATTAACTGTTGATAATTACGATGATAACAATCATCAAATAATGCCAAACCTGCCGATAGTTCTGACTTATCCATCACCATACTCAAAGGTATTTGCAACATCTCCAAATTTAGCTTACAAATATATGGTTGATTGCCGTAACTGTAACGTCCACCATAATCAAAATAAGCTGCAATAAACTGGGGGTCGAAAGTCGGAATAAACCCATAAGGGCCATAATCAAAACTCTCTCCAGTAATGGACATATTGTCTGTATTTAATACTCCATGACAAAAACCCGCTGCCATCCATTGTGCTGCCAGTAGTGCGACTCGTTCTACTAATTCGGCATAAAACTTACTATATTTATCTCTAGTATCGGGAATCGTCGGATAGTAAATAGAAATTACACTATCTAATAATTTTTCAATCAAATCTGGACGTTGAATATAGTGTAACCGTTCAAAAGTTCCAAATCGGATATGAGAACGACTGAATCTTACCATGACACAAGAACGAGTCGGAGAAGGTTCGTCACCCCGCCACAAAGATTCCCCCGTTTCTACCACACTCAGACAATGAGAGGTATTGACACCCAATTGATGTAAGGCTTCTGCGGCTAAAACTTCCCGGACGCCACCTTTAAGAGTTAATCTACCATCAGCACTACGAGAATAAGGAGTTATTCCCGAACCTTTCGTACCCAGATCGTAAAGATTCCTATCTTTTCCCCTTACTTGTCCATAGAGAAATCCTCTACCATCTCCCAAAAAAGGATTGTATTCGCCAAATTGATAACCGTGATAGCGTAAAGCTAGAAAAGGACGTATTCCTTGAAAAGTACCAAATGCTTCCACAAAATCTTCGTCATACACTTCTGAAGGATTCAATCCCAATAAAGGTAAGAGTAAATCGTTGCGGAAACGTAAAATATGCTGGGGAAATTCGGCAGCGGTGACTACATCGTAATAATCCTCCCCTAAATTTTCCATAGCAAATTCGTATTCAAGATCGAGTAGAGGATTGGGATTAGTATTAGTCATGTTAATTTAAATGGCGATCGCGCCTTCGGGCAATATACTTAACTATTATCGTAAATTTATGGGTTGAAAACCCCATCCTTTAGGACGCTTACTGCGCGTCAATATACTCTTTGATCTTAGTCAAAGGTGCGCCACCACATGAAACACAAAAATAGCTCGGACTCCAAAGATGGTCGGAATGCGGCTTGAGGTCAAATTTTTGTCTCAATCTTCGACTAGATACACCTTTTAGAGAATTAACTATTTGAGAAATAGATAGCTTTGGTGGGTATTCGACCAACACATGAATATGGTCACTCTCTCCGTTAAGACGAACAATTCTAAAGTCCATTTTAGTAGCCACAACTCGACAAACATTTTTTAAGTATTCAATATGCTCGGTATTAAAAACCTTTTTTCTGTATTTAGTCACGAAGACCAAGTGAGCATAAATTAACGTAACGCTGTGGCGACCTCGCCTATATTGCTTACTTTTCATAACAGACCAAGTATGGTATCTTGCTAATATAACATACAGACAAAAACTGTGAAAGCGAGATACAACTACCGCATCTACCCTAAACCGCATCAAATAAAACCATTGGCAAAAGCTTTTGGTTGCGCTCGTGTGGTCTGGAACGATGCTCTCTGGTTGTATAAAAAACACTACGGACGACAAGGCGTTGAGGAAACCTCAACGCAACGTCCTTACCAAGAAACTGGTAGCAGACCAAAGAGCGTGAGTAATATTGTTCTTACTCACGCCAAGAAAACGCGCCCTAGAGAATGGTTGTCTGAGGTTTCTAGTGTAGTGCTGCAACAATCCCTTAGAGATTTGGAAACTGCTTGGAAAAATTACTTTTCTAGCCTAAAAGGGAAGCGAAAAGGGAAACAAGTAGGCAGACCAAAATTCAAGAAAAAGTCCTCTAGACAAGCTATTCGCTTTACAACTAATGCTTTTAGTGTCCATTCTAACTCAGTTAAATTAGCCAAAATAGGACACATAAAGACTGTTTTTAGTAGACCGTTACCGAGTGCGCCTTCCAGCGTCACCATAATCAAAGATACTGTAGGAAACTATTTTGCTTCTTTTGTTGTGGAAACTGCTCAACCAATACCGCCACAAACAGAAGCTAGTTGTGGTATTGACCTTGGCTTAATCGATTTCGCTATTCTTTCTACATCAGAAAAAATTGAAAACCCGCGATGGCATAAGAAAATGCTCTCTCGTATTAAAAGAGCATCGAGAAAGTTAGCCAAAGCCAAGAAAGATTCTAATCGGAGAAAAAGGAGGAAACAAAAGCTAGCTAAACTTCACGCCAAAGTTAAAAACCAAAGAGCAGACTTTCTGCATAAACTAACTACTCGCCTGGTTCGAGAGTTCAAGTATATAGCTGTAGAAGACTTAAACGTTAGCGGCTTGCTTAAAAACCACAAGCTAGCCCGTGCCATAGCTGATGCTGGTTGGCACAAATTCAAGTCGATGCTTGAAGCCAAATGCAACAAGTATGACAGACATTTAACCATTGTCAACAGGTGGTACGCTAGTACTCAGATTTGTTCTTGTTGTGGTAAGTCTGGAGGCAAAAAAGAATTAAATGTGCGTGAATGGTCGTGCTTGTTTTGCAATACTAAGCATGACAGGGATATCAATAGTAGTCGTAATTTAGAGCAACAAATCAAAAAAGAGGCGGGTGGACAGTCCGACTCAGACGGGGTTCATAAACTGCGCGGGAAACCCACGCAGACGACCCCTCATATAAACGAACGGGGAGCGAGTGTCAGTCGGTCAGTGACCGCAATTTGCGCTGAGCCGTTAACCACCTACGAGCAATTAAGTTTGTTCTAGGAATCTTCGTCCTTCTAGGACGGAGAGGATGTCAAAGAGACTGGCAGTAATTAATTGAGTCAAAGATTTAGCTGCAATGTTGAGAAGATTTCTATGCTAGACCTATTTCATGAGCGGTGCGGCTTAACATAGATGCAGCACGTCTTTTAGCTGCTTTTCCTTTTTGAAGCATCAACCAGCGTGCAGATTCTTGTACTTTGGTTTCTGTTGGTGCTTTCTCTACAGTTGTATTTGGACGGTTGTTATAGGTTACGCCACGATAAGTTAAATTAACCCCTGGTTGCAAGACTAAAGGTTTTTTGAGGTTATGAAATCGCCAATCTAGTCCGCGAAATCTGCCAGCAATTTGATCTTCTTCGACTGCAACTACTGGGGGGGTATATTCGTAACTAACACCGCGATAATTAAGTTTCATTTGGTTCGCCTCCGATGATTAGTAAGGAAATTTGAGGCGCGTTCCTTCGGGACTTTTCCCTACTTCCGTCTCTTTCAGCTTAATTTGAGAGAGATGAACGATTTACTTTCTGTATCTATTGTTACCGTTTTTTAGAAAAATGTCAATATTTTGTCAAAGAAAAAATCGAAAACTAGTTTTCCATAACTATTAAGATCAATAAAGTGAGCTATAAGCCATAGTTAAATAGCTTTTTTTCACGAGGGGCTAGCTTAAATTTAATTTACATTAGGTTATTACTATGCCAGATTCAATCATGTATCAAGAGGACGCTTATGTCGTTCTAGAATCGGATAAAGAAGAAGAATTTATGAGCGCCGAAGAATTAAAAACTAAACTGCAACAGGCTTTACTGTCTGAGAGTGTAGAAATTCCCAGAGAATTAGCCAAATTAGAATCTACAGAAGCAAGAGCGCAACATCTGTTAGATAATTATTTTGAATTGGATATTGGTGCAGGGAAATATTTACAGTGGTATGTAGTCCGATTGGAAAAATAGACGCAGTTTATGAGTCAAAAGTATAAGGCAATAGGAATTGTGCTGAAAGGCTCGTCGTTTAAAGAAAGCGATCGCTTGGTGACGATTTTAACTTCCGAATATGGCTTAATTCGTGCAGTTGCACCGGGAGCTAAAAAACACAAGTCTCGTCTGCGGGGTAGAACAGAATTGTTTGTGGTTAATGAGTTGTTAATCGTTACAGGGCGATCGCTTGATAAAATAGTTCAAGCCGATACCATCTATACTTATCCTGGTTTGAGCAGGGATATCGGTAAGTTGGCTTGCGCTCAATATTTAGCAGAATTAGCTTTAGCTTTGGCTTTAAGCGAACAACCCCAAACTGAACTTTATGAATTACTTAACGAGCATTTACGCCGTATAGAAAATTTAGCTCCTCAAACTTCTGTATATCCCTATCTAGCACAGGCAGTATTCCATGTTTTAGCGATCGCTGGTTTAGCCCCTCAAGTATATGCTTGTTGTCTTACTCAAACACTACTTCCTCCTAATTTAACTACGATCAATTGGCAAGTGGGATTTAGTTTTCAGGATGGAGGAGTGGTAGATCTTGCCATGCAAAAAAATTTAGCAGCTTTATCAGAGATCGATAGTAACGAGCTACCGACCAAAATAGATTATCGTTTAAATGGGTCTGAATTGACTATCTTACAACTACTCAATCATCATTCCTTGCCTACCACCGAACTAGCCAACCTAGAAGCGGCAACCGATATTTTTTTAGAAGACGCTTGGATGAGAATTGAAAAAATTTTGCGAGAATATATACAGTACCAGATTGGCAAATCGATCCGCTCTGCTACTTTAATTGATACGTTGTATGTAGAGTTTTAAAAATCAATATATTCAATAAATATAGTAATGTCACTGTCCGAATCAGAAATAATTACAGAGGATTCTTTAATAGATCTTAAACCCAGCGAAGATGTATCTCCCCAACCTGCGATCTCATCATCTGGATTTACTCCCGTACTGCATAATAAACGCTTTTTAATTTTATGGAGCGGACAAATATTTTCTCAGCTAGCAGATAAAATCTATTTAGTTTTAACTATTGCAATTATCGCCAGTCAATTTCAATTGCCTGATCAGCCGATTGCTAAGTTGGTATCGCCAATTATGATTGCTTTTACCATACCTGCGGTATTATTTGGCTCTCTAGCAGGTGTCTATGTTGATCGCTGGCAAAAAAGATCTGTTTTGGTTATTTCTAATTTACTTAGAGGAATTTTAGTTTTAGCTTTACCTTTCTTATTATGGCTTTCCTCCGGTCAAGTGGTAGGTAACAATACACCATTAGGATTCATCGTGATATTGGCCATAACTTTTGCTGTCTCTACCTTTACCCAATTTTTTGCCCCGGCTGAACAAGCCGTAATTCCCCTAATAGTCAAAGATAAGCATTTATTAGCAGCCAACTCTCTTTACACTACAACTATGATGGCATTGCTAATTGTTGGGTTTGCTATCGGAGAACCATTATTAGATATGGCAGATCGATTGGCAGTTAAGGGGGGATTGCCCGAAAATATCGGTAAGGAAATTTTAGTAGGTGGTGCTTATGCGATCGCAGGAATTATTTTAATTTGGCTACAAACAGGAGAAAAGCTTAACAAGCAAAATAAACAACAACCCCATGTCTTGCAAGATATTGGGGATGGTATTCTATATCTCAAACAAAATCCTCGCGTTCGTAACGCTCTAATTCAATTAGTAATTTTGTTTTCATTATTTGCCGCTCTAGCAGTATTAGCAGTCAGTATGGCAGATAAAATTCCCCAAATTAAAGCTGATCAATTTGGTTTTTTATTGGCGGCAGCAGGAGTTGGTATGGGAGCAAGTGCAGCAGTTTTGGGTAATTTAGGTCAGAGATTTGATCGCACTCAATTGAGTTTTATCGGTTCGGTTGGTATAGTAGGTTCTTTAGTAGCTTTGTCCTATGCCACTCAAAATCTCTGGTTGGCTTTGGTAATGACAGGATTATTGGGAGCATTCGCCGCTTTAGTGGGCGTACCAATGCAGACTACTATTCAGTCGAAAACTCCCGTAGATATGCGGGGTAAAGTTTTTGGCTTACAAAATAATGCAATTAATATTGCTCTATCCCTACCTTTGTTTTTAGCTTCTCAAGCCGAAACCTATTTTGGTTTACAAACAGTAATTTTAGGATTAGCAGCGATCGCTTTATTGGGAGCGGTATTGAGTTGGTATATCGCCTGCACCAATAATTAGCCGTTGGTAACTAGTTAGTAATATGAAAAATTCTGACTTAAAACTAAGTACTAACTGTCAACCACTAACGTAAAGAGCAACATTATCTGGTAAATTATCTAAAGTTGACCAATAGAATCATTAATTAATATCGATTGATTCGGAGCTACCTTTTACTGTTGCTTGAGAAGAAATAGCATTTGAATGCATATTGCTTGGTTGGGAAAAAAATCGCCGTTTTGTGGCAATGTTACTTATGGTCGGGAAATAACGAACGCACTGTTAGACCGTAACTATCAGGTTAGCTTTCTTCATTTTGCCCAAACTCAAGGTGACGAGGAACATGATGAAAATTTTGGGAGCGATCGCTTGAATAATTGTCCTGAAATTTCCCTACCATTTATTTACAAATCTCAGGTATATACAATCCCCAGCCTGAAATCTAGTAAAGTTTTATTGCGATCGCTCTCGGAGATCAAACCAGATTTAGTACACGCTTCGTTAACTTTATCTCCCCTAGATTTTGTCTTGCCAGAGATTTGTGAAGAACTAAATTTACCTTTAGTTGCAACTTTCCACCCTCCTTTTGACAGCAAAATTCGCAATCTTAAATCCAGTACTCAATATCTCACTTATCAAGTTTATGCGCCGTTTTTGGCTCGCTATGATCGCGTTATCGTGTTTAGTGAGATTCAAAAAGATTTATTAGTTAAACTAGGAGTACCGAGCGATCGCGTAGCAGTAATTCCCAATGGAGTAGATGAAAAAAAATACTCTCCCGGACATTCTAGTCTCAAGTATCAATTAAAAACTCAAAAACTATTCGTCTATCAAGGTCGTATTGCCACAGAGAAAAACATAGAAGCCTTGTTGAAGGCATGGAAATTAGCTCAGATGGGCAATAAATGTAAATTACTCATTGTTGGCGATGGCCCGATTAGAAGCTCTCTGCAAGCTCACTACAATAAAGAACACAACATTATTTGGTTGGGTTTTATTGCCGACGAACAACAACGAATCGATATTTTAAGAGCCGCCGATGTGTTTATTCTTCCTTCTTTAGTCGAAGGTTTATCTATCTCTCTCTTGGAAGCGATGGCTTGTGGTCTAGCGTGTTTGGCAACTGATGCTGGTGCAGATGGAGAAGTTTTAGAGGCTGGTGCGGGAATAGTCTTAAACACTCAAGGAGTTACTGCTCAACTAAAAACACTGTTACCTCTATTTCGTGACCATCCCGAAATGACTAGTTTGTTGGGATACAAAGCCAGACAGAGAGTTTTACGGCGTTACACTTTAAGTAAAAATATTGCTAATTTAGAGTATTTATATACTGAAGTATTAAACAAAGCTGTTAGCTGTTAGCTGGTTGAGAATACTGAAATAATTAAACTCGGTAAAAACCACTAGAAAAATAAATTTAGTATTCATTAAATCTTTTTGTTTTCAACTAGTTTGAGGTTTAATTAAATTCTCATTTTAGGGAATGATTAAATTAATACCAATAAAAAACTTCTAAGATTTAATTTTAATGAAAAAAATATTTAATTTATTATTATTATCTGCAATCTTAACTGCGATTCCTGAAGTTGCTCATTCTCAAGATGGGCAAGCCTGTTTTATGCTCGATGCCAATGGTAAACCTATGGATTTGAGCTATCTTTGTTCATCTAATTCTAATACTAATTCGTCTAGAAATTCTAATTTAAACTCTACCTCTAACACTAGATATTCATCAGGAGTTTATAGCGTTCCTATTAAAAGAAGACACGCGGGCATTCCTGTAATTGATGTTAAATTTAACGATAAATATGTTTTTGAAATGATGTTAGATACTGGAGCTACTATTACTGCCTTAACCCAACCAATGGCAAATACTCTACAACTTAAACCAGAAGGTAGCATACCCATACAAACTCCCAGCCACGAACTAATTTATCTTCCTTGGAGTAAAGTAACATCGATTAAAATTGCTGGAATAGTCAGTAAAAATGCAGATATTATTATCTCTCCTTCTCTTCCTATGGGATTATTAGGACAAAACTTTTTTGGTATATATGATGTCACCATTAAACAAGATGTAATTGAATTCAGAGAAAGATAATTAATAAATTGAGATTCTGGTTATGATTTTGATATATACTATGAGTACATGATCTTTGACTGAGATAGTAACAAAGCTGATTCTAATTTTCGTAAGCATGGTATTACATTTGAGCAAGCTGTTACTGTTTTTGCAGACCCTTATCTTTTGTTTACAGAAGACTCGAGACATTCAGAACAAGAAACAAGAAGCTCAAAATAGGGGAATTGGTTATCAAACAGTCATTAACGAAATTTTATTAGAGCAAATAAGCTGATTGGATTAAATAACAAAATAAAATAGCTCTAAATATGAAGCTTTCTCAAATACGTGCTTTGGTTATGGTGGCTAAGTGCGGTAAATTTAGTGAAGCAGCGATGGAATTGGAATTAACTCAGCCAACTGTCAGTCATGCGATCGCGGCGATGGAAAGCGAGTTGGGAATTCAATTACTGTTTCGCGGTAGTAAGGGTGTTAGCTTAACTCCAGCAGGAGAAAGTATTTTAGTTCACTGTCATCGGGTTTTAGACTCTTTAGAAGATATTTATCTTGAAGCTAATCGTCACAAGGGTTTAGATGGTGGAAAGGTGAGAATTTCTGCTTTTCGGGGTGCGGCGGCTCAATTATTACCCAGAATTAAAGCTGGTTTTAAAAGCAAACATCCCCAAATTGAGGTACAAATTGTTGAAGAGAAGGATTGTCCTCAAGTAGAACAGGCAATCCGTCAGGGAGGAGCAGATCTGGGGTTTACTACTTTACCTGTGGCTGAAGATTTAGATACTATAGAAATCCTTCGGGATGATTACCTGGTTTTATTACCACCCGATTCTAGTTTCCCCAATTACTCTCAACTGAGTTGGGAACAATTAATTTCTATGCCGATTATTTCCTATCCCGATCGCAACAGTTGTTATCAGGCGATCGCCAGTTATTATCAAGATACAGGTTATTGTTTTCAACCCTGCGAACAAGTTAGAGAAAGTGACACGATTATTAATTTAGTGGCTACTGGTTTGGGTGCGGCAATTTTACCGAGACTTTCGGTATTTCACGTTCCAGAAGGAGTTAAAGTATGTCAATTGCCTACTAGTTTACAGCGAGTTGTAGTAGCTGTCACCTTAGCTGAACAAGATCTTTCCCATGCTGTCTGGGCTTTGGTAGATTTTTTGCGAGAAACTCAGCTTTAATTAAAATTAAACCAATAAATGCTTTTCTACTAAATTCGGAATTTGCTTGGGTTTGACGTTACTATAGGCGGTTTTATCGGGCATCATCACTACATTGGGTGCTTTGCTACATTTTTTGAGACACCCAGTTTTTTTAATTTGAACTAAATTATCTAAACCGCGATCACCAAATTCTGTTTCTAGTTGCTGGCAGATTTCTTTACCGCCTCGTTTCCAACAGTTGGATTTCTGACAGACCAAGACTTTTGCTGTAGACTGTTTGGTGCGCTCAAAAATTGGTGCGAGGGAAACTGGTTTTTGCTTGAGGTGAGTTAGTTTTATTTCCGAGGGATGGGCGATAATTTTAATTATCTCAGCTTTGAATTTCGATTTGCCAGTTTGGAAATGCTGTTTTTCCCTGCCAGTTATCTCTAAATGACATCCCACAACCAAATCGCGATCGAGATTTTTTCTAGCTGCCTTGCTCACCTTAATCCAATCCAGGCGATCGCCGTCAGTTAATTTAAGATATTTAACCTTACCGCCTTTAAGTTTTATTTTGCTCAACTTACCCCTCAAGGTAAACTGAGAGATTTTATCTTGGGAAATTTTAGTCATTGGTTTATTCCAGCTAATTAAATTATCGAAATTTTATGGCAATTGCCAACAACGATTGAGCCAATCGATTAGTTCTTGTCGAGGCGCACTCGAATGCTTGATTACACTCCACACCTGAATTGCGGTTTGAGGGGTTGTTAACTCAATAGATAAAGGCTGATTAGTTTTACACTGACAATCAATTTCTAAAGCCTTTAAACGGTGATATACATCCCATTTGTGCATCCAATGAACCTTAACTACACTATTGGTATTAAATACTTTGTCTCCTTGGCATCCACCATCAGAAAGAAAATTGCGATCGCTCATGTTGCCTAACCCTAACTTTTCACTTAATCTAGTATAAACATTAAACGATAATTTATGTCAATAAATACTAAAAAATCCAAGTGTATTTAGGTAACAATCCTTACATTCACGGTTTTCAATCCTAGACTTTAATTCACCCAAAAAAAATGCCAGATAAGGAGTATCTAACTTCAGATATAGAAGTCTTTCCGAGGTGCTTGAGAGTTACAAAAGAGATATCTAAATTTCCTAACTGATCGATGAGATGGATTAAATATAGCTTGCAAGCCAGTTACAAACAAATATACAAAAAAAAGCAGGAAACCGAATAAGTAACTCAATTGCCTGACTTTGATTCTATTTTAAGGTT
>JBHJNX010000202.1:0-3262 GCA_050330335.1 Pleurocapsa sp.
GCAGTAATGAATGCCGAGCGTTCTGTAGTGTACCATCAAGTTATAGAATCAGAGCGTGCGATCGCAATTATCCAAGAATATGGTAATTGGGAAATGGTTCGTCGGCAGCAATGATGTACTCAGATTCAAAGGTTAATTGTTTACTGTAGGGGCGAATGGCCATTCGCCCCTACCCAAATTTTATCTGACTTGAGTAACTCCTAATTGCGACTTACTGGCTTAGATAACAGTGACAATCGGGTTTTTCAAGTAGGGATTGAGCTAGAGCATTAAGAGATGTTGCTGCTAACAAGCCACCGCCAATAGTGCTAAGGGTGGTAATAAAAGGAACACCAGAGTGTATCAACAGACGCTTGGCTGCGGGAGCATGACTGAAACCAATCGGCATTGCAATCACTAAAGCTGGTTTAAATAATTCTTTTTCAATTCCCTGACAAACTGAGAGTAAAACTGAGGGTGTATAACCGATGACTACAATACATTCAGGAGTTAATTGGCTCAATTTTTGCTGCCAAGATTGATGCTGCCAAAATTCTTGTTCTGCTTCTACCGCATTAGTAATATGAGGGTTATCAATTAAGGTTTTTATTGAGCATCCTAAATGAGCGAGTCGGGGATGATCCAAAGCAGCAGCGATCGCATTAACATCTGTTACGATCTGACAACCCAATTTAAGATTATCACGGGCAGCAGCAATGGCTTGGGGACTAATTTTGACGAAATTGACTAAGCTGACATCACCGCAAGCTAAGACTAATTTAGATAGTAAATCGATTTCTATTTCTGAGCGGTCGGATAAATCTGGTAAAAGCTGTTGCAAAGATTCTTGAAAGGCTTCAGGATGGTCTGATACGGCAGCATCCAGGGCATTCCATAAAGAGTCTATTTGTTCTTTTTGTAAAGACTCAACGTAGTTACTTTCTACTTCTAAGAGTTTAAGTTGCGCGATCGCTTTTGCTTGGATACTCTGGCACTGGCGATCGCGTCCTAATAATCCTTCTAGTGCTGATGCGGTTTGGCGCAGTCTGGTAATTTGTTGAATAATTGAGCGATATTGTTGCTGGAGTTGGGGGATTAGAGTAGCGGTTGCTAGATTGGTTTCGGTTTCTAGTAATTTGCGAATGTGTTCTAATTGAAATCCCTGCTGTTTGAGAGCGACAATTTTACGCAGATGTTGGACGTGCTTTTCGGTGTAGAGGCGATAATTACTGGGCGATCGCACTGCTTCTGGTAACAATCCTAGCTGATGATAATGTCTTACCATACGCGGTGTGATGTTTCCGCCTACTATTTCGGTTAATTTTTTGATTGTGATCAATTCAGTCACTATCCAATCGTAAGTTTAAAATTAATCATATCCACGAGCTAATTTCTGAGCGACTAAAGCATTAAGAGAGATACCAGCTTTAGCAGCTTCTATTGACAATGCTCTGTGAATTCGTTTATCAATTCTGATATTAAATGTACCGCTATATTCTTTTCGTGAAGGTGCGAGCGGTATTTCTTCTCCATCTTGAACATAACATTCTTTCATTCCTTCCCATGCTTCGTACAGTTCATCTAGGGCAATTTCTGGCGTATCCGCAAAAGCAGAAACATTAGGCATTTCAACAAAATGGGCAAGCCAATCTCCATCCTCATCACGATAAAGATTAATGTTATAGCCATCCCAGTCGTAATTTTTAGGTCGATTAATTTTCTGTGTCATACTGTTCTAAAAATTGTCTTACCTGATAGGCTTTCGCTTTACCATCTTTCATTGGTTGAATGGAAATACGGTATCGAGTAGGAAAATACCAATAACGATGACTTCCTCGTTGTCACTTAAATTCCCATCCACATAAAGATATAAGCGTCTCAAATTCGGAAAAGCTTAATCCTTGAGGATTTCTCTTTGCTTTTTCTAAGAGCTTTTCTTTTTTTCCCATAATGCAACTGTATACAGTTGCATACTAATAGTCAACTCTAAAATTACCAGTTTTCCATTTTTTCTTGACTTTAACATTAATGTCAAGGTTTAGGCTAAGGAAGTAGTCTGATTTGCTCGAACGATGACTTCTTCTTCCCTCTCTAAATTTTCTTTCTCTCAACTGCTACAAAAATACCCAGAGGCTTTGGCTGCTGGGGTTTGTGCCATCCTTGTCTTGTTGGGTTGGTTGTGTCTTTATCTCGGTTGGATTGGTGTGGCGTTGTTAATTTTGCCAGTTGCTTATGTGATTGGGGGTTACGAAAGTACCAAGGAAGGATTGACAACTCTAATTGAAGAGAAAGAGTTAGATGTTGACCTATTAATGATTGTGGCAGCTTTAGGGGCAGCTAGTTTGGGTTTGTGGCAACGGGATTATTTTTTAATAATTGACGGAGCAGTACTAATACTCATCTTTGCCATAAGCGGTGCGCTAGAAAGTTTTGCCATGCAGCATACGGAAAAAAATATTCGTTCCCTAATGGCATTTACTCCAGATACCGCCAGAGTTATTTTTAATGGTGGAGAACAGGAAATTGCGATCGCTAAGTTACAAATAGGGGATCTCGTCTTAGTCAAGCCAGGGGAATTAATTCCTGTAGACGGAATAATTTTAGAAGGAAATAGTAATATCAACCAAGCCACGATTACTGGAGAATCTATTCCTGTAGATAAGAAAATAGGGGATGAAGTTTTTGCTGGAACCCTTAATGGCAATGGCGTATTGAAACTGAAAGTACATCAACCACCAGAAAGCAGTTTAATTCAAAAAATAATTCGCTTAGTCGAACAAGCACAAACCGAAGCACCTCCATCGCAGCAGTTTATCGAAAGATTCGAGCGGGGCTATGCTAAGGTGATTATCTTGACGGGATTAGTTTTGATGATTCTGCCTCCTTTAATCTGGGGATGGAGTTGGGAAACAACTATTTATCGGGCATTAATTTTTCTGGTAGTGGCTTCTCCCTGCGCGTTGATGGCTTCAATCATGCCTACCTTACTTTCAGGAATTGCCAGAGGAGCAAAAGAAGGCATTTTATATAAAAATGGCGCACAGTTAGAGAAAATGGGCAAAGTTAGAGCGATCGCCTTTGATAAAACTGGTACTCTAACTACGGGAAAACTACAAGTTACCGAAATTATTCCTGTCGGCGATTATTCGGAAGAGAAAGTATTACAATTAGCTGCTGCTTTAGAATCTCGATCCGAACATCCTATCGGAGAAGCGATCGCTCTTGCAGCTAAAGAAAGAAATTTATTTTGGCAAGAGGCTGTTAATGTCCAAGCCGAAGTAGG
>JBHJNX010000203.1:0-4531 GCA_050330335.1 Pleurocapsa sp.
AGCAAGATTTTTTCCTGATAATACATCTCCAGATCCTTTAATGGCAAATGTACAACGGGTTTTTCGCAGTCATCTCAAAGCAAGAGCTAATTATATGCCATCGAGTAGTTATCCTGGCAGAATTACGATCTTTGCTAGCGGTACTTTAAGACTAGATCAGCAAGATAGTTGGAACAAATTAGCTACAGAAGGGATTGAATGTCATTTCGTTGGTGGTAGCCACGGCACGATTGACCAAGAACCTTACGTGGGGATTTTGGCAGCTAAGTTAAAAGATTGCTTGGTTGACACTCCCCGCTCGTGCATAGGCGGGGATTCTTGGTTCAACGAATCTCCATTAACCAATAGGCTTACGCCAACTGACCAAGAGGGAGTCTCTCCCCAAGCGTAAGTTCCCGTATGCCCTACGGTACTTAATCCTTTTTTGAGTATATTGATACTGGCTACGATATCTCTATCTTCTGTATAGCCACACTTACAAGCATGAGTTCGATTAGAAAGAGATTTTTTGATTCTTTCCCCACAAGCAGGACAATCTTGACTGGTGTAATGGGGCGCAACAGCAATAGTTATCTTGCCAAATTTCCACCCAAAATACTCAACCCATTTTCTGAATTGAGTCCAGCCAGCATCACCCCCCTCTGTCCCCCCTATTAGAGGGGATGAAAGGGGGGTTCGATTACGAACTAAATTTCTAACATTTAAATCTTCATAGACGATGCAATCGTATTTTGCACATACGCAACGCGCTACTCTCTTAGCGTGTTCTTCACGTTGTCTACTTACTTTTAAATGCAGCTTTGCATAGTTTTTTCTAGCTTTATGGTAATTTTTAGATTGTGGTTTACCTTTACGATATTTTTTAGACTTACGCCTATTTAAACGATTAAGTCTTTTTTCGCTCTTACGGTAGAATCTAGGATTTTCTTCTGTATGTCCGTTGCTATCAGCATAGAAATACTTTAATCCCATATCTAGTCCAATACTTTACCTGTTGGTTGTATATCTTCTTTGACTTCGATAGATATGCCAAACTGGCAGTAGTGACCATCTGTCTCATCTCCATTATTGCTACAGTTAATTTGGCAATTGCATAGTAATCTAAATCAAACTCGCGTAAAATAAATCGCAACTGCATTAAAACAACAGCGAGGTTGTTCATAATTCAGTTAAGATCACATAGCAATACCTTAAAATACGAAGTAATAAAACTTATGGTTGCAGCCGTTCCTCAAATCAAATACGAAGTCAAAGACTTAGCTTTAGCTTCTGTAGGTAATCAAAGAATAGAATGGGCGGGTAGAGAGATGCCTGTTCTCAAACAAATTGGTGAGCGTTTTGCTAAAGAAAAACCCTTTGCTGGTATTCGTTTGGTGGCTTGTTCTCATATTACTACCGAAACTGCCAATTTAGCGATCGCTCTGAAAGCAGGTGGTGCGGATGCACTATTAATTGCCAGTAATCCTCTTTCTACTCAAGATGATGTTGCAGCTTGTTTGGTTGCAGATTATGGTATCCCCGTTTTTGCCATCAAGGGAGAAGACAATGACACCTATCACCGCCACGTACAGACTGCTCTAGACCACAAACCCAATATTATTATCGACGATGGTAGCGATGTAGTCGCAACTCTGGTTAAAGAACGTCAGCATCAACTGAGTGACATTATCGGTACTACTGAAGAAACTACTACTGGTATCGTTCGTTTACACGCTATGGCTAAAGATGGCGTGTTGACTTTCCCTGCAATGAACGTCAACGATGCTGAAACCAAACATTTCTTCGATAATCGTTATGGTACTGGTCAATCTACCCTAGATGGAATTTTCCGCGCTACTAACGTACTATTAGCTGGTAAAACTCTAGTAGTAGCTGGTTATGGCTGGTGTGGTAAAGGAGTAGCAATGCGCGGTAAGGGACTGGGTGCTAATGTAATCGTCACTGAAATTAATCCAGTCAAAGCGATCGAAGCAGCAATGGATGGATTCCGCGTCATGCCTATGAGCGAAGCAGCCAAACACGGAGATATTTTTGTAACTTTAACTGGTAATAAGCACGTCATTCGCCCCGAACATTTTGCAGTGATGAAGAGTGGGGCAATAGTTTGTAACTCGGGACACTTCGACATCGAAATCGACTTAAAATCTTTGGGTGCTAAAGCAACTGAAGTCAAAGAAGTTCGCCAATTTACTCAAGAATACATTATGCCTAATGGCAAATCTATTGTCGTGTTAGGGGAAGGCAGATTGATCAATTTAGCTGCGGCGGAAGGACATCCTAGTGCAGTAATGGATATGAGTTTTGCTAACCAAGCTTTAGCTTGTGAATATTTGGTGAAAAATCAAGGTAAATTAGAACCAAGAGTTTATTCTATTCCCGAAGAAATCGACCAAAACATCGCTGCATTAAAACTCAAAGGTATGGGTATTGAAATTGATACTTTAACTGCCGAACAAGAAGAATATATCAATTCTTGGAGTGTGGGAACATAAATAATTGACAATTGACAATTGACAATTAACAATTCAGATTAGGTGAGCGATGCTCGCCTTTTATTTTATTTAATCGCTAATTCTTGTGATCGATGGCAAAACTTTCTGTTGAATTAAATCGCTATTTTTTTGAAGAAGCCAGAGAAGATAAAGTAACTCTTGCTGATATCTTAGGGTTAGCAGGAGAGCGTATTTTTGGCTTTTTATTTGTAATTTTAGCTTTACCTTCTGCTTTACCTGTTCCTGCTCCCGGCTACTCCATACCTTTCGGTATAGCTTTGTTCATTTTAGCCTTGCAAATGGCAATGGGACGCGATCGCCCTTGGCTACCAGAAAAAATTCTCCATGGTTCGATGTCTCTTAAAAGGGTACAGGGTTTTGTCAAAAAAGGTATTCCTTGGTTACAAAGAATTGAAGCTTTAACCAAACCTCGATTGGCTTATATCTGTACTACCTTAGCTGGTAAAACCATTATCGGTATTGCACTGGCTTTGATGTCTATTTCGATGATGATTCCTATTCCAGGTACCAACACCATTCCCGCTGTGGGAATTTTTGTTACGGGTTTTGGTCTAATTGAAGATGACGGCATAATTAGTTTAGCTGGCTTAGTAATTTGTGCGATCGGTGCTGCTGTCTCTACATCAATTTTTATCGCTCTTTATTGGGGTGGTTCTAGTCTGATTGATCTGATTAAACAACAGTTGAGATAACTAAAACGCCCTAATTTCTTATTCCTTTTTCGTTACTATCGGAGTTGAAACAAGTATATATTTTTACATCCTCTACAATAGAACTAACTTTTAAATTTATCTAAAATGACCTCAACTCTTACCGTCAAACCCAAATTAAACGCACCAACTGTACATCAACTCAATAATGGCTTAACTATTATTGTTGAACAAATGCCAATAGATGCCGTGAATCTGAATATCTGGCTGAATGTTGGTTCTACTAAAGAATCCGATGATATTAATGGCATGGCTCATTTTTTAGAGCATATGGTATTTAAAGGTACTCCCAATCTTCAAATCGGCGAGTTTGAACGTTTAATTGAAGAAAGAGGCGCAGTCACCAATGCAGCTACCAGTCAAGATTATACCCATTACTATATAACTACTGCACCCCAAGATTTTGCCGAACTAGCACCACTACAGTTAGATGTCGCTTTAAATCCTACTCTAGATGATCAGGCTTTTGAAAGAGAAAAATTAGTCGTTTTAGAAGAAATTCGTCGTTCGGAAGATAATCCCCGTCGCCGTACATTTTATCGTTCGATGGAAACTTGTTTTGCACAATTGCCCTATCGTCGTCCTGTTTTAGGCCCTGCATCGGTAGTCGCTAACTTGCGATCGCAACAGATGCGAGATTTCCATCATACTTGGTATCGTCCTAACTCCATGACAGCCGTAGCGGTAGGTAATTTACCCGAAGCCGAATTAATTGAAATTATTACTGAGGGAGTCAACCATCACTATCGCTCTACTGCTGATTTTCAACTTCCGATGGAGAGAACTTTTAATCCCGAACCTGCTTTCCCTCAAATCATCCGTCGCGAATATACCGATGACACTCTACAGGAAGCAAGATTAGTCATGATGTGGCGCGTACCTGGTATGGTAGGGCTAGGAGAAACCTACGCTTTAGATATTTTGGCAGTAATTTTAGGGCAGGGTAAAGTCTCGCGGCTATTTCGAGATTTAAGAGAAGAAAGGGGTTTGGTAACTCAAATTGGTGTCAGCAATATGACTCAAACTCATCAAGGAGTATTTTATATCTCGGCAAAACTTCCTACAGAAAATCTGGCTGAAGTAGAACAAGCGATCGCCCAACATCTGCAACAACTGCAAACCGAACCCATAGCTGCCAAAGATATTAAGCGGATTCGCACCCAAGTTGCCAATCGATTTATCTTTGCTAATGAAAGGCCGAGCGATCGCGCTAATCTTTATGGATATTATTACTCACAACTCAAAGAATTAGCACCCGCTTTAAATTATCCCCAACATATTCAAGGGATCAAAGCATCTGACTTACAA
>JBHJNX010000204.1:0-54121 GCA_050330335.1 Pleurocapsa sp.
GATCGCCATTCTGTCCCCGCAGGAGGTGCTTTAGCGGTCGATCGCGCTGTTTTCAGTCACGAGCTTACCGTTACTCTAGCCAATCACCCTTTAATTGAATTGCGGCGAGAAGAAATAACTGCTATTCCTCAAGGAAAAATCGTAGTTTTAGCTACTGGCCCTTTGACTACTCCTGGGTTAGCAGCAGATTTGCAGCAGTTTACGGGAATGGAATATTTGAGTTTTTTCGATGCAGCCAGTCCTATTATTGTTGGAGAATCTATAAATCGAGATCTAGCATTTTTGGCTTCGCGCTACGATAAAGGAGAAGCCGCTTATCTTAATTGTCCTCTAAATAAAGAGCAGTATTTGAATTTTCGACAAGAATTAATCGCTGCCGAACAGGCTGAATTAAAAGATTTTGAACGAGAAAATGCTAACTTTTTTGAAGGCTGTCTCCCAATTGAAGAATTAGCACAACGGGGAGAAGATACCATGCGCTATGGTCCTTTAAAGCCAGTAGGCTTATTCGATCCTCGTTGGGGAGATTTTCGCGACCCTGGCAACAAAGCCAAGCGTCCCTATGCTGTCGTGCAATTACGTCAAGAAGATAAAGGGGGACAATTATGGAATATGGTAGGATTTCAGACTAATTTACGATGGGGAGAGCAAAAACGAGTATTCCGTCTGATTCCTGGCTTAGAAAATGCCGAATTCGTTCGTATGGGAGTGATGCATCGCAATACTTTTATCAATTCCCCACAATTACTCCATCCCACTTTGCAGTTTAAACACAATCCCCAGATATTGGCCGCAGGTCAGTTAATCGGTACAGAAGGCTATACCGCCGCGATCGCAGGAGGTTGGCTAGCTGGTACTAACGCTGCCAGACTGGTATTGGGACTCGATCCCCTAGTAATACCTCTTACTACTATGAGTGGTGCGCTATTTGAATTTATTAGTTCGGCTTCTGCCAAACATTTTCAACCTATGCCCCCTAATTTTGGTATTATTCCTCAATTAGAAACCCGTATTAAAAGCAAGCGGGAAAGATATGGCAAGTATCGCGATCGCTCGTTAGCTGATCTCATGGCCTGGCAAAACAATTATTTAAAATTACCCAATCCTTCGGCAGAATTAATTGAATTAAAAACATGACTGAACAAATTATTAAGTGGTTAAATCGTCTGTTAGTAGCCGATGTTTTTTTAGTTTTCTTTGGCTTTATCTGGTTTGCGATCGCTGTTGTGGGTCGTTTTCTCAATGTTCCTTTAGGTTTCGATCTGTGGTATCAACTGTGGCAACCGTTGTTTAATCCTGCGATCGGTATTTTATTTTTAGGAGCGTTTTTAACCTGGTCGATTGATAAAATTTCTCAGAAGTTTGGTTCGGATTAAAAAAGAAATCAACTATTAAGTATAAGTTTTTGGTCTTCTTACTTCTTCTATGTCCTCTTGCTCTTGAGCAAGTCTTTCAATTAATTCGCTAGAAACCACATTATAAATAAATTTAACCCGCTTGATTTTACCTTTTAAATTAGCTTTATGACTGTCAACAAAAGGCTCAACTACTACTAAAGGTAGTTTAAAAATTTGGGGCGCGCTATATCTAGAAGATAAATTAATTCCTGCGGCAGTTTTAATTAAATAAATTCCATAAATAAAAGTGATCGCAATAGATAATTTACTCAATAAAATTACTTTTTTATTCATAGCCAATGTAGAGTTAAACTTTTCTCATGCTACAACAATTAAAGAAGAGTTGGCTAGTTATCCAGAGTGATCGCTCCAGGCTTCGCCTTTGGCGGGATCGGTCTTGAGTGAAGCTCAAAATTTTAAAATTTACCAAATAATAAAAGCGATCGCCTGATTCGTGCAAGAGGTCTAGTTTATCTGAGACAAAAGGATTGTCAAAAAAATCCTATGAGCTAAGATTGCGGATATAATTTTGTTGCTTGTAGTTTCTCTATAGTTTATGGCAATCAAATATTTTTGCCCTAATTGCACTTTTCATTATGCAGTTTTATACATTACTATCGTCAATATATTCCACTCAAAGCCTTAAATGCTAAAGTATTTTCGCTTTTATTTTAAATATACTACTTGCATAAATTTTAAACCTATCCAATAAAGTAATTTTTATCGAGGAAGTTACAATATGCTTGTTTGTCCCCAATGCCAGTTTGAAAATCCACAGGATCATAAATTTTGTCAGAATTGTGGACTGTCTTTAACTGATAAAAACTGTTGCGAATGTGAAGCTATTATTCCCATAGAAGCAGAGATTTGCAATATTTGTGGTGCATCCAACCGAACGGTATTATGGGTAATTGTTTCTCAAGAAAAAAAAACCGAGGAGTTAGTTGCAGTCAAAGCTAATCTTGCTCAAGCAAATACTCAAGCTATAGAAATTAAAAATTTATCTGATTTTTTTGCCGAAGGTTCAGAAAACAATAGAGCAACTTTCAAAGCCAAAAAACAGAGGGATTTTTCCAACCGCTACACCACAGAAACCGAAGAAGAGTTGCAACCAGTCAATATAATTCCGTCAGATACAAGCAACACCTTTATTCAAGGTAAAGTCATCGATAAACATCCCCTTCAAAAATCTCATTTAGCCACTTTACAAAAACAGCAAATGGATTCGTTTGCTGAATTAGAACAAAATTTAGATAACTCTTATTTGGCTGTAACTCAATACTGGAATTTACTCGGCCTTCCTACCCATGCTTTGCCCTACCTTATTTTAGATAAATACACTCCCACAGTGCCACCAATTCGGGATGCCTGGCAAGATCATGCAAGGGGAGTAGTTTTATTGCCAGACCGTTCTCAATGGCAATTATTAGAAACATTGTGTTCGACAGAAAAGTTACCCTTAGCTCAAATTGTCTGGTTTTTAGACGAAATGGCTAAACTTTGGACTCCTTTATCTCAGGTAAGCTGTAGTCGTAGTTTATTAATTAATAATAATCTTAGGGTAGATGAAGATTGGTCTTTTTGTTTGCAGCAGTTATATATGGATGAAACCGAACATCCACCCACTCTTCAGGATTTAGTTCAAATGTGGCAGAATTGTCTGGCAAAATTAGAACGGGACGATTTAGATGAGCTAGACTGCTTGCTAGAAAAAGTTTTAGCTGATGATCTAAAAGATGTAGAACAATTACGTCTTCAACTTCACCAACTAAATCCAGGAGATAATGAGGATGATGTAAATACTGATTTTACTGAAATTGATTCATCTGAATTTGATTTAGAATTGCCAACTTCAGTCAACTCTCAAGAAAAAGATTTTTTTGAGGAAGCAGTAGAAGTACTCCCAGATAGTAGCGACTTAGAAGAGCAAGCTACAGCCATGATCCCAATGCAGCTAGCCAGTATTGAAGATAGTAGTTGTACCTCAATTGGTTCTCACAGAAACCATAATGAAGATTTTTTCGGTGTCAAAACTTCAATTCACAAAACAGAAAATAACCTCGAGAAAACCATTAGTGTTCGCGGTATGTATTTTGTCTGCGATGGTATGGGAGGACACGATGCAGGAGAAGTGGCTAGTGCTATGGCGGTAGAAACTTTAGAAAAATACTTCCAGGCTAATTGGCAACAAGAACTACCAGATCAAACGTCGATCGCATCGGGAATTTTATTTACTAATAATACTCTATATCAGACTAACCTGAGTAATGCTCGTTCTGGTAACGGTAGAATGGGAACAACTTTGGTTATGGCTTTAGTACAAAATACCCAATGCGCGATCGCTCATGTCGGAGATAGCCGTATTTATCGCATCAGCCGCAAACACGGATTAGAAAAGTTAACCTCAGATCATGAAGTCGGTCAGCGAGAAATTAACCGAGGAGTCGAACCCGAAATTGCTTACGGTCGTCCCGATTCCTATCAACTAACTCAAGCTTTAGGACCGCGAGATAATAATTTTGTGCGGCCTGAAATTAATTTTATGGATCTTACTGAAGATTGTTTATTGTTGTTATGTTCTGATGGACTTTCAGATAACGATCTAGTAGAAAAACATTGGCAAACTTATCTCCAACCTCTAATTAGCTCTAGTACTAATTTAGATGATGGTTTATTTCGATTAATAGAATTTGCTAATCAACATAATGGTCACGATAATATCACTGGCATCCTAATTAGGATCAAATTAAAACCCCAGCTTTAGGAAGCTTATTTTTTGTGCCTATTTAACCGATAAAAGTCCAAAATGGTCATTTTTACTCTTTTAGAACCCCAAACCAATCAACCTTTGCAGCAATGGCACTTTTCCGAGGAATCAGTAATCCGTATCGGTCGCGCTCAAAACAATGATATTGTCCTGCACGGCTACTTTCAAGTGTCGCGACAACATTTGGAATTAACCGCGATCGAGCCAGACCAATGGAAGTTAATTAGCAGGGGAACAAATGGTACTTTAGTTAATAATGTTTTTGTTACAGAAACTATTCTCAAACATGACGATCTAATTCGATTGGCTGAAAATGGTCCTGTATTTAAGTTTGAATTAGAATCTTGTCTGACAGCTAAAAAATCATCAAATAGCCATCCCGCTTCAGCAGTAGTTAAAGAAGATTGTGATCATCGAGATAATCCTCCTGATAGTATTTTTTGTCGACACTGCGGTGAACCAATTGTTGAACAAGAACATTTCATTGGTCCTTATCAAATTTTAAGAACTTTGGGTAAGGGGGGTATGGGAACTACTTATTTAGCTTGGGATAAAAACAAAACCGTAAAAAATGCACCACTGTTGTTAGTTCTCAAAGAAATGAATGCAGATATGGCTCGTATCGCCAAAGCTAGAGAACTTTTTGATCGAGAAGCCAGAATACTTAAATCTTTGGATCATCCAGGTATACCTAAATATTATGATTTTTTTGTCGAAAAGAACCGTAAATATTTATTAATGGAGTTGATTCACGGTCATAATTTAGAACAATTTGTCAATCAACGCGGACCTACTGACCCCGAACGTATTATTAAATGGATGATTCAAGTTTGCAATATTTTAGACTATCTTCATAATTTGCAACCACCCTTAGTACATCGAGATATTAAACCAGCCAATTTAATTTTACGCAATCTTGATAGTCGGTTGATGTTGTTAGATTTTGGCGCAGTTAAAGAATTAGGTACGGCTTTAGAAACTCGCATTGGGGTCGAAGGATACAGCGCGCCAGAACAATATCGCGGCAAACCATGTCCTCAATCAGATATTTATGGCATCGGTACGACAATTATTTTCTTATTAACAGGTAAAGCACCTATGCAATATTACCGCTATCAGAGTAACAAATTTGAGTTTGATATTGGCAGTATTCCCAATCTACCCCTTGATTTAAGTCTAGTTGTAGAAAATGCTTGTAAACCAGAACCAAAAGAACGTTATCAAACTGCCAAAGAATTATCCGAAGCTCTGTCTAATTGTCTGTAGCAATAATTATTAAAGATACATAAAAATTAATTAGAATAACTATACTTTTGATTTTTAAATTAAGAAATTTTAGGCATTACTTTCGCTATCTATATATATTTTTATGCAAATTAAATCTACACCAACATCGGGAATTAAATCTAGTCCTAATTAATTTAATGTTTAATGTTGGTTAGATAATTATTAATTATTGTTTTAGTCTTCGTCCCAGTTTTCTACTAATAATAATTCTTGAATTGGGTCTTTTAAAGAAAAATCAAATTCTAAAAGCTCATTTTTCCAGTAAGACCAGTCATTTCCTAGCAGTAAAGCGATTTTACTGATGCTGTCTTCAGGCTTGATGATATTTGAATCGACTAATGAAGATACTTTACGTTGCAACTTCATCATCGGATGCGCAACTTGTTTTGTCATACGAAAGATATTGCCTATTATGATATGTTGGGTAAAGAATTTAGAATTATCAAACCAGGTCGTTCTGCTTGGCTCACCATCTGTGACTTCGAGCTACAATTAGCGAACTGACCTGACACACTTTTAACCCATAGTACACTATTTGTGCAAGTCTTTTTAATAATTAGTACGGCGATCGCGATATAAGGTGAGGAAATCCGAAAATAGTAAGCAAGAATATGGCGAAAAAAACATTGTGGTTGGCTTCAGGATTACTAGTTTGCGCCTCGATACTGCCAGCATTAGCATTGGAACACTCAGCAGGGGAAGCTGGAATTAATGCCCGTCGTTTGCACATTGCTCCCTATAATTTACTTGGTCGTAAAATTGCCATCGGTCAGGTAGAAATAGGCAGACCGCAAAAATTCGGCAAAGACAAAACCAATTTTAAGAGACAGGCGATCGCCCCTACAGCTGTTTTTTATCGTAATATACCTGCTAAAGCTAATACTAATGTTGACGAACACGCCAGTATGGTAGCTGGGGTGATGATTTCTCAAAATAAACAATTACATGGTGTTGCACCCGAAGCTAAGTTATATGCCTCGGCAGTAGGTTCTTTAAAAGAAGGAGGACAAGCTTTAGAATGTCTTGCCAGCCAACACATCGCCGAACAAAATAGCGGAGACGTTAGGGCAATTAATTTTAGTTTTGGGGAATCTTTAGAACGAGATCCCCGTGCTGATGCCCAACTAGATGGAAAAGCCCTGTTGACCAAATGTATTGATTGGTCTGCCAGACACCATAATGTAGTTTATGTAATTGCAGGGAATCAGGGTAAAGGGGGAATTCCCATCCCTACGGATAATTTTAATGGCATTGTTACGGCTTATACTACCAAACGCCAGGGAGATTTTAGCAAGGTCGATTTTGCTAATTTAAGTGATTTACCTACAGGAATTGGTCGCAGCGTCATTAAAAAAGAAATTAATCAGGGAATGCGACGGGCAGTCAGTTTGTTAGCTCCTGGAGGTCAAATTGCTCTCTACAATCGGAAAGGAAAAATTGAAAAAGTCAGTGGAACGAGCTTTGCAGCACCTCATATTACTGCTTCTGTAGCCTTATTACAAGAATATAGCGATCGCCTTTTAGCTAGTTCTGATCCTCGCTGGAGTCTGGATGCTCGCCGTCATGAAGTCATGAAAGCAGTATTACTTAATTCTGCCGATAAAATTCAAGATGAGGGAGATGGTTTGTTATTAAATATGGAACGAACTATTCTCAATAAAAAAAATTCTAATTGGTTAGAATCTGATGCTTATCAAAACCCCCGCATTCCATTAGATATTCAAATAGGTACAGGACATCTCAATGTTTTTCGAGCCTATCAACAGTTTAGTGCAGGACAAAACTCTCCCAACCATCCTGCACCGGCTATTGGCTGGGACTATCGAACTATTACAACCGATTCTTATCAAGAATATTATTTAGAACAACCTCTAGTAGCTGGAAGTCATGCAGCCATAACTCTAGCCTGGGATCGCTTGGTTTTATTAAACGATCGCAATGGTAATGGCAAATATGATGTGGGAGAAACCTTTCAAGACCGAGGTTTAAATAATCTCGATCTGTATCTTTTACCTGTAGACGCTCAGAGTAACCAAAGAAATACCTGTTCTTCTTTGAGTATGGAAGATAGTATCGAACATATCTTTTGTCCGATTCCTACCACCGGACACTACAAAATTCGCGTTTACTATCGCCATCAACATAATGAACCAGTCCAACCCTATGCTTTAGCCTGGTGGACAGTTCAATGAAACGATAAAGGAGAAATAAATCTTACTTCTTCCCCTACTCCCTACTTTTAAAGAGGAATTACTTGAAAATCTACAGTAGCAGTAACTTCTGGATGTAATTTAACGGTGGCTTGATAATCCCCAGTGGTACTGATGTCGGGAACTTCGATCCCCCGTCTATCTACTTCTAATCCTGCTTGTTCTTTAATAACATCTGCTATATCTTGAGCAGTAACCGTACCAAAAATAGCTTTGGCTTCCCCTGCCTGTTTGCGAATTGTTAAACGACCAATAGTTTTTAAAGCAACTTTTTGATTTTCTGCCGCTTGTTTTTCGGCTAATTTTTGTTGTCTTTCTTTTTCTCTTCTTTGTTCTACTTGTTTGATAATGCCGGGGGTAGCAAGAGCGGCTAAACCTTGAGGAATTAAATAATTACGGGCATAGCCGGGGGCAACATCAACTAAATCACCATTTTTGCCTAATTTACTGACACCTTGATTTAAAACTACCGATACGCGCTTAGACATTTTTTCTCCTATATTGATAACTCTGTAAAATCGATTGTCACAAACTCTTAATTATATCAGCTTTTATTTTTCCAAAGACAATATCGATTGAGATTATTTACTCGATCTAGTCTTAGAACTTGACAAAATTTTTATTGCCTATTTTCTATTTTATGAATTATAAATTATGAATTATGACTATAATTCCCGCACAAAAAGCAATCGCCGATTTAATCGATTTAGCCGAACGAGGTGAAATTGACCCTTGGGACGTACCCGTAATTAGTATAATAGATCGCTTTTTAACCGAACTTGGTTTAATTGATGAAACTCAAACACCGCCACAGGCGAATTTACCCCAATCGGGTCAGACATTTCTCTGGGCATCAATGTTAGTTTTATTTAAAGCTGATAGCCTACATTTAACCCAAACAGAACCATTAGAACCCGAACCAGAAGAATTTTTAGAAACAGAAATTTTTAGCGAAGTTGAATTGGTGCGATCGCTTCCTGCTAATTTAGAAGAGCAAATCCGCCGACGTACCTCAGTACAATCAGTAGGGAAACGCCGCGTTACCTTACAAGAATTAATTGAGCAATTAGAACATATTGCGGCAGAAATTGAAGCAGCAGAATCTAACGGTACTCCCAAACCTTCTAAACGTTCTCGCAGCGCGGCCATAAAAGCGATCGCTAAATTAGCCCATAATGAAAATTTAACCGAATTGGCAGCACAATTAGAACGTTTTTTGTATTCTAGTCTTCCAGAAATTGCGCCCGACCGCGATTGTGTTGACTGGGAACAGCTTTTACACTTTTGGCAGACTCAAGAACAATCAACAGGCAATTTGGAAGATCATGGCTTAGATCGTGCCGGTATATTTTGGGCATTGTTATTATTGTCAGCACAATCTAAAGTAGAATTATCCCAAAAAGAATTTTATCAAGATCTCAGCATCCGAACTTTAAATTGGGGCAATTAAATTTAGTTTCGGGTATATATTGTTGATACACTGGAATAGTTATAAATACGTACATAGCATTAGGTTGAGGAGAAACTTGCATGAAGGCAATGATTCTGGCGGCTGGTAAAGGTACTCGCGTCCGTCCCATTACCTATACGATTCCCAAACCTCTAATTCCCATTTTACAAAAGCCAGTAATGGAGTTTCTCTTAGAATTACTCAGACAGCATGGTTTTGACCAAATTATGGTCAATGTCAGTCATTTAGCTCATGAAATCGAAGGCTATTTCCGCGATGGTCAACGTTTTGGAGTCAGTATTGGCTACTCTTTTGAGGGTAGAATTGTTGACGGCAAATTAGTAGGAGAAGCAGTAGGTTCTGCAGGAGGCTTGAGAAAAATTCAAGATTTCAATACCTTTTTTGATGATACCTTTGTGGTTTTGTGTGGTGATGCCTTAATCGATTTAGATTTAACGGCCGCCGTCAAACAGCATCAAGAAAAAGGTGCGATCGCTACGGTGATCACGAAAAAAGTACCGAAAGAAGATGTTTCTAGTTACGGTGTGGTAGTAACAGATGATCAAGGTCGCATTCAATCTTTTCAGGAAAAGCCAAGTGTAGAAGAAGCTTTAAGTACTGATATTAATACTGGTATTTATATTTTTGAACCGGAAATATTCGATTATATTCCTCCCAAACAAGAATACGATATTGGTAGCGAACTCTTTCCCAAGCTGGTAGCCCAAAAAGCTCCATTCTATGCAGTTTCAATGGATTTTGAATGGGTAGATATCGGAAAAGTTCCCGACTATTGGCAGGCAATTCGCGGTGTATTGACAGGAGAAATTAAAAATGTCAGTATTCCTGGTACAGAAGTGGCTCCCGGTATTTATACGGGCTTAAATGTTGCGGTTAACTGGGATAAAGTCAATATTACAGGGCCTGTATATATTGGTGGCATGACTAAAATTGAAGACGGAGCTAAAATTATCGGCCCGACGATGATCGGACCCAACTGTTGGGTGTGTAGTGGTGCGACGGTAGATAATAGCGTGATTTTCCAATATTCCCGTTTGGGAGAAGGAGTCCGTTTGGTAGATAAATTGGTATTTGGACGTTACTGTGTAGATAAGACAGGAGCAGCAATTGACGTACAAGCGGCAGCTTTAGATTGGTTGATTGCCGATGTGCGCCAAACCCGTCCCGCTAAGGAGTTAGCAGAACATAAAGTTATTAAAGATTTTCTCAGACAAGATAATTAATACCGAGTTATTGGTCGTAAGCTAATAGTTAATTGGCAATTAAGATGAAATATCACGTTATTTATGATGGTAATTGCAACTTATGCGTTGCTTTCGTGCAGCTTTTAGAACAGTTTGATCGGGGAAATATTTTTGATTATATTCCCATGCAAGATGAATCAACCTTGGCTCAATTTCAAATTACTGCTGAAGATTGCCAACAGGGAATGATTTTAATCGATCCCCACTCCCCAGAGAAAAAATGGCAGGGTAGTAATGCAGCCGAAGAAATAGCTCGACTGTTGCCTTTAGGAGATACTCTGATTACTGCCTATCGAGGAATTCCAGGCATGAAATGGTGGGGCGATCGCTCTTACGAACAAATTCGCGATAACCGCTATCAATGGTTTGGCAAACGAGATAATACTTACAATTCAGCTTATCCTTGTGGTTGTAGCGATCGCTTGCTTAGGCAAACAAGTATAATTTGATTACTGATGAGTGATTTTCGATTCTGGTAAAACTAATTCAATCGCTTTGTGGTTGACATTTTTCGCTTGTTTTTTGAGAGAAGTGATTTCTTGTAAGATATGTTGCTGTTGTCGTTCGATAGTAGTCAGGCGGTCGCAAATTTTAGTTAATAGTTCAGAGTCGCTAGTAACTTGATAGTTGGTAATACTGGTGGCGGTAGTTTCTGGTTTGGGTTTAACTTCCCAACCGAATAAAAATTTGATTAATAACCAAGGCGATCGCAAAATCCACAGCCACAGGCGATCAATAAAATTAATAATTAATTTATAAACAGCTACAAATAATCTAATTAGTAAAATTAAAATTACTAAACTAGCAATCAAACTAATAAGTGGGTGTCCTACAATCCACGATATCGACGGATGTTGCTCGAACCAGCCAGCCAAAAAAGAGTTAATTGCCAACTCCGTGCGATCGATTAATCTATCATTCAAAAACTCTGTTAGACCCATACTATCTGTTATAAACTCAGTTCGAGCAAAAATCTCATTTTTTTACTTATCTGTTATTTAATTATGGCTTCTTAGTTTTTGAGAAATTAGTCAGGAAAAGATAAAACAAGAATAATTACAATTTTTTAAATTTGCTGTATTGGATGTTGATGCCATCTGCTTAGGGGTAGATATCCCTAAAGACTAGAACCCCAGGCAAAATGGTAAAATCATTAAATGTTCTGGAAGATTATCAGCCATCTAACCCTGAAAAGGGCGATCGTTTCTAAAAAAATTAAAAGTTAGTATAGATAAACAAAAAGTTTAGTGTAAATAAAAATACTGAGTGACAGGAAAAATTACTGATGTACTGATGTTTAAAAAACTACTGGGCAACCCCTACCCACATAAACTAAAAAAAACTTCAGCCTCTGGTAGCAGCAATCACCTTACTCTAAAAAGATATTCAAGTTTTATTAGAGATGAGTATCCTTATGCTTTAAATAACTGATTAGTATAGATTAATAGCATATTAGTTGTCTTAAGGGCTGGTTTGATCGGGATTTTTAACCCCTAAATAACTGATTAGTATACAAAAACAAAAAATTAGTATAAACAAAAATACTCATAGAGCGTAAAAATTACTTATGTTTAAAAAACTACTGGGCGACCCCAACGCACGCAAACTAAAAAAATTCCAGCCTTTGGTGGCAGAAATTAACTTACTCGAAGAAGATATTAAAGGTTTGTCAGACGACGAACTTAAAGCTAAGACGGTAGAATTTCAAGAACAGTTGGCTAAAGCTACTTCAGACGACGAGAGAAATGAGATTTTAGACGATATTTTACCCGAAGCATTTGCCGTAGTTAGAGAAGCGGGCATTCGGGTTTTGGGAATGCGTCACTATGACGTTCAGTTACTAGGGGGTATTGTCCTCCACAAAGGACAAATTGCTGAGATGAAAACTGGGGAAGGAAAAACCCTGGTATGTACCTTACCAGCTTATCTCAATGGTTTGACTGGTCGCGGTGTTCATGTAGTTACAGTTAACGATTACCTAGCCCGTCGTGACGCGGAATGGATGGGACAAGTTCACCGCTTTTTGGGTTTAACTGTCGGTTTAATTCAAGCGGGTATGAGTCCGCAAGAAAGACAGAAAAACTACGCCTGTGATATTACTTACACCACTAACAGCGAACTAGGTTTTGATTATTTGCGGGATAACATGGCAACTGCTATGGAAGAAGTGGTACAGCGTCCCTTTAGCTATTGCATTATTGACGAAGTAGATTCGGTTCTAATTGACGAAGCTAGAACTCCTCTAATTATTTCAGGACAGGTAGAACGTCCGACAGAAAAATATCTTAAAGCAGCACAAATAGCAGAACAATTAGTCAAACAGGAAGAAGAAGAAGATGGCGGAGATTACGAAGTAGACGAAAAAGCCCGCAATGTTTTAATTACCGATGAAGGTTTTGCCCGTGCAGAAGAATTGTTGGGAGTAACGGATTTATACGACCCAGAAAACCCTTGGGCGCACTACATATCTAACGCCGTCAAAGCCAAAGAACTTTTTACCAAAGACGTTAATTATATGGTGCGTAATGGTGAAATTGTCATTGTCGATGAATTTACAGGTAGGGTTTTAGCAGGAAGACGTTGGAGTGATGGCTTACACCAAGCTATTGAAGCAAAAGAGAGAGTAGAAATTCAAAAAGAAACTCAAACTCTAGCCAGTATTACCTATCAAAACTTTTTCCTGTTGTATCCTAAGTTAGCAGGGATGACGGGGACGGCAAAAACTGAAGAAACCGAATTTGAAAAGGTTTATAATCTTTCTGTTACCATTATTCCTACTAATCTTCCTTCCAAACGTATAGATCTCGCCGATGTAGTCTATAAAAAAGAAACTGGTAAATGGCAAGCGGTAGCGGAAGACTGCGCCAAGATGCACGAGCTAGGTCGTCCTGTTTTGGTAGGTACTACCAGCGTCGAAAAATCAGAATTACTGTCCCGACTCCTACAAGAAAAAAATATTCCCCATCAACTACTCAACGCCCGACCGGAAAACGTAGAGAGGGAATCAGAGATTGTGGCCCAAGCAGGGCGAAAAAATGCCGTTACCATTGCTACTAACATGGCAGGTCGCGGTACGGATATCATTTTGGGTGGTAATGCTGACTATATGGCAAGACTAAAAGTAAGAGAATATTTAATGCCCAAAATTGTTATGCCCGAAGATGACAGTTTGATGGCTGGAGTTCCGGGAATTAGTTTGGGTAAAGAAAAACCCCAAGGATTTGCCCCTGGTAGTAGTAAAAAAGTAAAAACCTGGAAAGCTTCCCCTGAAATATTCCCTACCGAATTATCTCAGAACACAGAAAACTTACTCAAAGAAACGGTGAAATTTGCCGTTGCTCAATATGGAGAACAGAGTTTAGCAGAACTAGAAGCAGAAGAAAAAATTGCTATTGCAGCAGAAAACGCCCCCATCTCAGACCCCGTATTATTAAAACTTCGTGAAGCAGTTAAAGCAATTCGCACTGAGTATGAAGTGCTGACAGATGCCGAACATGACGAAGTAATTACCAATGGCGGACTGCACGTCATCGGTACGGAACGTCATGAATCGCGAAGAGTTGACAATCAACTACGAGGTAGAGCGGGAAGACAGGGCGACCCTGGTTCGACTAGATTTTTCCTCAGTTTACAAGATAACCTATTGCGAATCTTTGGTGGCGATCGCGTGGAACGATTGATGAACATGATGCGGGTCGAAGATGATATGCCCATCGAGTCGAAAATGTTGACTAATTCTCTAGAAGGGGCGCAAAAGAAAGTAGAAACTTTTTACTACGACACCCGCAAACAGGTATTTGAATATGACGAAGTAATGAATAACCAGCGACGGGCAATTTATGCCGAACGCCGTCGGGTATTGGAAGGACTCGACCTGAAAGAACAAGTGATCCAATATGCAGAAAAAACCATGAGCGAAATCGTCGATGCTTATGTCAACCCCGAATTACCTCCAGAAGAATGGAAGTTAGACAAATTAGTGGATAAAGCCAAAGAATTTATCTATCTGTTAGAAGATGTCGAACCCGCTCACTTAGAAGATATGACCGTCAGCGAGATGAAAACTTTCTTACACGAAGAAGTTCGCAAAGCTTACGATATTAAGGAAAATCAAATCGACAGTATGCAGCCTGGGTTGATGCGTCAAGCAGAAAGATTCTTTATCCTTCAGCAAATCGATACCCTGTGGCGGGAACATTTGCAAGCAATGGATGCCTTGCGCGAATCGATCGGTTTGCGCGGTTACGGACAAAAAGACCCCTTAATTGAGTATAAGCAAGAAGGTTATGAAATGTTCTTGGAAATGATGATCGATATTCGCCGTAATGTAGTTTATTCACTCTTCCAATTCCAACCACAGCCTCAACCCCAGCCGCAAACAGTTTAAATTAATCTGAGGTGGGTATTTTTAGTTAATAGGGTGAAGCTAAAATGCGATCGCCTAAATTGACCTCGTATCTGCCCACTCCAGACTTATAGCAGTTTTCCCCTCAGTAGACTACATTTTGAGATTAGGCAGGGGAAAGTTTATTGATATTACTAAAATTTTGCTAAAAAACTCAAGATATGTCAGAAATCGAGCGAGTAGTTCAAGATTATGTATCGGCGTGGAATAGTTCAGATTCAGAAAAGAGAATAACCATAATGAATCAAGTTTTGGCGGAAAATTGTCTTTATGTGGATTCCCATTTACCTGATCCCATTATTAGCAGAGAATCACACTGTCTGTTTATCGATCGCTTTAAGGATAAATTTCCCGACCTCAGTTTAAAATTAATTGCTCCTCCCGATAGTCATCACGGTTACTTTCGCTTTAATTGGCAAATCCTCAAAGGGGATGGCAATCTTTTTACTCAAGGCAGTTTCTTTGGCGAGATCGACCGACAAAATCAAATAACCAAGTTAGTGGGTTTTGTCGATCTCAATAAATATAGTCAATCCAAATAATTTCCGTACGACTTTACATATCACCTAAAGAAGTATCTGAAGCAGAATATATACGTCTTTTTTTGGTGCAAGATCGGAATTTACCCAACTTTGCCGAGATTTTTAGCTGCGCTTTACTCGTTAGTCGATGGGGTCAAACTCTGCCAGATTTTCACGGTAAAGTCGTAGCCACCGCTAGCTAAATATTGACCGTCGGGACTAAATGCCAGAGATTGTACCCAGTTGCGATGTTTTTTAATTTTAGTTAGCTCTTGAGCGTTGGTTAAATCCCAAAGGATAATGCCATCATTACCAGCACTAGCGAGAACATTACCATCAGGATGTAGGGCGATCGCTCTAATTAAATCTTTGTGTCCTGTTAGAGTATTTAATAGTTGTCCAGACTGTAAATCCCAAATTTTAATAGTGCGATCGTAACTAGCAGTAATTAAAGTCTTACCGTCGGGACTAAATGCCAAACCCGTTACCATATCACTATGAGGCATAAAATCTGATATTTTAGTACCTGTTTGTAAGTTCCAAAATAAAACTTTACCGCGATCGTTACCGCTAGCAACAATGTAACCGTTAGGATTCATAGCTACTACGTTGGTTAAAGTTCCCATATTTGCCAGAGTATACGTGGGACGTTGGGGACTATAAGCTAAATCCCAAACTTTAAGACCATCTAAACCACCAGTAATTAAAATTTTGCTATCTGGAGATATCGCTAGAGAAGTAATGCTTTTACTATGTTCTAAAAAGGTGGCTTGGTATTCTCCTGTACGCCAATCCCAAACATTCAATCCTGCATCTTCACCACCACTGAGTAAAGTTTTACCATCAGGACTAATGGCCATAGCCAGTACAGCAGTACGTTGAGCGCGAGTATAATCTAATTCTTGGCCTTTTTTTACCGACCAAAAAGTTATATAAGAATCGTTAGAAGCACCGCCACTGAGTAATAGTTTACTATCGGGACTAAAGACCAGGGAATCGGCTACGGTTTGATAGTGGTCTAAATCATGAACTAAACTGACTCTCTTCCAAGCTGGAATCTCAGCAGTAGATTCGGCTTCTGGAGAAACATCTTCTGAAGGATTATTTTTCAGAGAATCGGTTATTTGTGCTTGCACCGTTATGCAATTTAGACATAACAAAATACTGCTGGCAGCTAATATTAAGGAATATTTTGGACTGCGATGTTTCCCCGAGAGTCTCATAAGTTTTAGCAGAATCTTTATTTTTCCTTAATTTAGCTCATCAATTGGCGATCGACAATATTTCAGCCAAATTGATAAATCTTGTTGTAACAAATCTTGTAACTTTAAAATATCTTCTCGATATAATTCGTTTAATTTTTGTCTAGTTTCTGGAGCTAAAGGAGCTTCTTTTTTAGATTTAGAATTGAGATTTATCAGGCGATCGCGTAAGTTTTGTCTGGCAGATAAAGGCATGATACTTTTAAGAGTATTAGCCGCCAAACTTCTCAAGGGATTATCTTTTTGGAGTAAATTATTAATAGTTTTATTTTTAGGAATTTTAGCTGTTTGTACTTTCCTGCTTGTATCGACTTGAAAAGTATCGTCTACACCGATATAACGGTACATTTCTTGCATAAATTTTAGAGAATTTTTACAGAGTTCTTCATATAAAAATACTCTGACTTGTTCCCTACCAAAGACATCTAAATAATATTTAATTGGGGTATAGTAAAATCCCTTTTGTAAAATAAAAGATTTATGAGCAGAGTGTTTAATTTGTTCTTCTAAAGGACGATAATTAATTGCATCTCTCAGGTGCATTAAATAATCAGAATAAGCTCTTTCAGTCGGATTGCGTAAGACAGCAATTAATTTAGCTTCAGGAACATATTGCTGGATTCTAGCCGCCGAAGATTGATAATGAAATAAATAATTAGGAGAAGCTTCACCGATGGCAATTTCATTGGTTACTCCGTCAAAAAGTTTGCCATAATCTTCTATCGTCAAAATACCATTTTTGTTTTTCTGAGCATTTTCAACCGTTGACCAATCCTTCTCTAAAAAGTTAGTCTCCTTAACAGGACTCATGTAAACTTGAGGATGTTTTTGGAGGTAATTATAAATAGAAGTAGTTCCAGCTTTTTGAACTCCAACAATCAAAAAAGTGGGCAATTTCACGGGCTGCCGTCTCCATCAAGAAAAGATTATTAAAGCAGACTGAAAGTTACAAAAACTAATTATCGAGACTGTTGCAATCGTTGGCGTAAAATAAACTCCGCGATCGCTAAATCTACCGGCGTAGTTACCTTTAAATTAGTTTCTTCTCCCTCGACTATTTGTACGGGGAGTTGACACTTTTCAAACAAAGCCGCATCATCAGTCACCTTCCAGCCTAACTTCCGTCCCTGAGAGTGGCAACGTTTTAGTAACTTTACCTCAAATCCTTGTGGTGTCTGCGCCGCCCATAAATTACTGCGGTCTGGAGTATCGGTAATAATCTTTTGTTCATCGACTATTTTAATCGTATCCTTGACAGGAATAGCTGCGATTAACCCCTGACATTTAGCTAGAGCCGCACCACAGCGATCAAATAATTCAGGAGTAGCCAAACATCTAGCACCGTCATGAATTAACACCCTCTCAGCCTCTTCTGGTAAAGCTTCCAAGCCGTTGTAAACCGATTCTTGACGAGTATCTCCCCCCTGAATTAACCGTACTGATTTACTTAAATTTAGCTGTTGCAGAATATTTTTAAAATCGGCAAAATCTGTAGATTGTCCCATAATTCCGATCCATTTGATACAGCTAGAAGCTTCGGCTGCGATTAAAGTCCAAGCTAGAAGGGGTTTGTTTAATAATTGGAGTAATAATTTATTGCGATCGCTCCCCATACGGCGACCCATTCCCGCAGCAGGAATAAGTAAATACATTTACGAGATTTCCTTAAAAATAAATTGTTTGGCTCTATTTTTCTTTGATATACAGTAAGTTATTGTATACTATTTTCAATATGTTTTCTATTCTGCTTAAAAAATCTAAGTAAGTAACAAGTAAGTAAAAATAAGTAAGCGATGAAACAACCACAGCAATTGATTTCTGAGCAGCTACCTAACGATGGCAGTCATCAACCAAGTACTTACCTTAAAAAAGCTAACGAGCGGCTAAAGGAAGCTGGGAAACACGGGAAAACAGCAACCATTAAAGTCTCAGGGAAAAACTTGGCTTTGCAGTTCAGCTTTGAGGGGCAAAGGCAAAAAGGCATTAACCAGCCTTTTACTATTGAGGGGGTAAAAGAAGCTGAGAGGCTAGCAAGAATAGTAAGCGCACAGCTAGAGGCTAATCAATTTACTTGGGACTGGTTTAATGGGCTATTAGGCAAACCAGTTAAACAAGCTGAAGCAGAAAAGCAGTTAACCTGTGACGAGATGCTAAAGGTGTATAAAGCTCATTACTTTAAAGAAAAAGCCAATCTAAAGAGTGTTAAAAATTCTTGGTATCAAATGTATCGGAATATAGAAGGATTGCTAGCAGACAACAAGCAAGCTATTTCTAGAGAAATAGTCAGGCAAGTTGTTGAATCGACGAGTAATAATACTGCTGTTAGAGGTCGCACGCTTAACGGGCTAGAAAGCTTTTTAAGCTATTTCGATATTGATGATTACGAGAAAATTATTAACAAATACAGGGAGGGCAACAATCCCAAGCGCAAAAAGCGCAATGTACCCAGTGACAAGAGGATAATACACATCTACAATACTGGATTTCATATAATACCCCGTACACCAGAGAAGTATTACTATCGCCCTGCCCAGTGGCAATTTTTATATGGCTTACTAGCTACCTATGGATTACGTATACATGAAGCTTGGAACATCAAAAACTGGGATACTCCAGTAACTCTTAAAAACGGCGACTGGGTGTCAATGATTGATGCCGAGGACAACGAAGTAGAGATACTCTACGAAGGGAACAGAATTACTATTCCAGGCATCCTCGATCCTAAGAATAAAGACAAGATACTGTGTATAGGACACGAGACAAAAACAGGCTACAGAATGGCTATACCTCTAAGTCCTGATGGTCATGATTGGATTGAAGAGTTCGATTTAATTCAGCCCTTAAATCTGCCCGACCTCAAAAACCCTTTATCGCCAAATGGGGACAGTGAGAGTTCACGTTCATGCGCTACGCAAACTTGTAGGTGGTTTAGGGCAAGAAAGTACGGCTTTACCCCCCATGACTTGAGACACGCCTATAACCACAGGGGACACAACCAGGGCGTTAGCTTGTCTACTTTGTGTCAAAGCTTGGGGCATTTACCAGAAACCAACACCAGCACTTACTTTGACACCATGAGCGATGACACCAAATTAAAAGGGATGCTAAGTACTTTAGCTCAAGTATCCGAAAAAAAATCAAGTCTAGAAATAGCTTTAAAAAGGATTGAAGAATTAGAGACAGAAAACAGCTTGCTAAAAACCAAGCTCAAAATGTATGAAGCGATCGTAGAAAGCAAAAGTACCTAAACCACTAAACTGAGTACACAGATATTTTTCATAATACGTTTTCATAATATGAAAACAAAATGCCCTAACCGATAGCGCTTAATAGTCCGATTCCCAAGTCAATCTAATCCCTTGAACTAAGAATAATTACTCACACCTAAATGATGGGTTTTTGTTTAACACATACTATGGCTTGATGTCAAATAATTATTTGTTATAGTAGTGAACGTCTTTGATGACTATGGTTTCAGACAAAAAAAAGAAGCCCTACAGAGAGGACTAGCTATTATCACTAAAGGTCATGGTAAAACGAAATAATCAAAACAGCAATAGTGCTTTAAATCATCTTAAAATTGACGGAGTAAACCGAAGCTATGTTTGATCAAGTCAAATCTGCTTTAGCAAAGCGGAATACCTTGGATCAACTTAGATCGTGTTTACTATAAACGTAAGGTTGATATCTTCTCTATAAGATGCGAATACTAGCCCTTGTGCCTGGTGGAATTGACAATCAAATTCTCTTTTTTCCAACCCTGGAAACTCTCAAGCAGCAATATCCCCAAGCGGCCCTCGATGTTTTAGTCGAGCCTCGTGCTAAAGCTGCTTACCGAATCTGCAAAAATGTAGATGAAATTCTCTTGTTCGATTATCAAGATCGTAATAGTTTAGCTGATTATCTGAATATTTTAGGAGTAATGCGCGATCGCGAATATGATGCTGCGATTAATGTCGGTAGTCCTTGGACTATAGCAACATTACTTTGGCTCAATGGTATTCCGACACGGGTTGGCTACAAAGGCAATGCTACTTGGTCTTTATCCAATCCAGTAGAGCTTAAATCAGAACAATATCTTGCCCAAATGTATCACGATTTAGTTAGGGGATTGGGAATTACCACCCCCTGTCCTGCCGTTCAGATAAATGTACCTACTAAAGATATCGACTGGGCCGAAATCGAACAAAAACGGCTTGATATTAAAGATAGTGGCTATATCTTGCTATATGGTAATAGCTCAGTATCTGAAAATGATAATATTTATCCCCTAAGTAGTTGGCAAAAAATTGTCAGGGATATCGAACAAAAAAATACTGGTCTGGCAACAGTATTACTGCAAACTGCTGAAAATAAAGAATGGGTAACAGAGATGATGTCTGTTAGTAATAAGATCAAGACGGTTTCCATTCCAGATATGGGTAAATTAGCGGCAATTATTGCAGGTGCTAACTTAATTTTGTGTACTAAAGATTCTTCCATGCAGTTATCTGTAGCTGTTGATACTTATACTATTGCTTTGCTCAATGCTACAGATGTTCATAAATATCTTCCTTCATCCCCTAAAAATTGTCTTGCCATTACATCTATGAGCGGTAAAATAGCCGATATTAAACCAGAAACTGTGTTAGAAAAAATGTGGCAGGGGTGAATCAGTAAGCAGTAAGCAGTAAGCAGTAATCAGTAATCAATTGTTTGCTGGTTACTCTTTATTAGATTGCTCAAAATTTATTTAAAATTAACTAGCGATTGGATAGATCGGTAATGAATCATGAAGCAACTAAAATTTCTAATTCTTTTAGCGCAACAGTTCAATTAGTAGAAAATTATGCCTTAGAAGAAATCCAACAACAAACTCTACAAAAACAACTTTATTATCATACTGTAACTCATGCGATCGCAGTTAAACGCCGAGCCAAGATCATCTTTGAGGCAGTAAGACCGAGTTTGGAAATTAATAATAATTACCACCAATTAAACCGCATTGCTAATTTAATCGATCTGTGTGCGATCGCTCACGATTTAGTCCAAGAAATTACCCCAGCAACTAAACCTCATACTGCTAGAAAACGTCCCAAGAAAATTAGTGAACTAGCTACAATTGATAAATTAACTAAGTATATTAATACTGTCAATCAACAATTAACCAGACACAATCTTGATGATTCAACTAAATTTAATCATTTAGATTTACAAATTATTACTGAAGCGATCGCAGCAACTATTTGTGAATTAGCTCCCCTAGCAGGTGAATCCAACTCCGGTCTGTTTTCTAGTTCTATTTATCAACCCTATCTTTATCATTCTCCCCCAAAGATTTCTCTAGTAGCAAATATTATTGCCTTGGCAGATTTAGGAACTTTAGGAATGGAAGGAGTTGAACCTTTTATTCATGAAGGAATTTTGATTTTTTTAGAAGAAAATCCCGATTTAGTTGAGTTAATCCTTAGATATAGCGATCGCAATACTTTCAGCACCATCTTACCAGGAAAAGAGCGAAAAATAACCAAGCAAAGACTTTTAAATATGACCAGATTTATGGTTAATTTAGCTAAAGATAGACATCTGAGATTTAAACAAGAAATAATTTCTTTTCCTACAGAAGCTCAACACATTTTACAAGAGCGAGTATTTAAATATCTCAAGCTTGATACGATTAATAAAATTGAAGAATTAACTCCTACTGATGAATGTAACAATCTAGAAGAATTACTAAACTTTTTTCATATTTACAGTCAGTCAAACTATTAAATGTTATTCCCCGTGAAGTTGGAAACCACATCTCTCTTTAGGGTGGGGTCGTTCATTCGTACATTCTTGCTTCTAAAGCACTAGGATTTTCTTCACAGTAAAGTTCAAAATTACTTTTAGGCTTTTCAACAAAATCACTTTTATTGAGAATATCGCTGACAGAAATAATACCCAGCAATTTTCCTTGAACTACAGGAGCGCGACGAATGCCAGTATTGGCAAATAAACGAGCTACGTACTCTACCCCCAAGTCGGGGTTGACCACAATACAAGGTTTAGTCATAATCTCATAAACTCGCATTTTTTTGGGGTCATGTCCGAAAGCAGCTACTTTATATACGATATCGGTTTCGGTAACGATCCCATAGGGGTCTAAATCACTGCGACGCTCGACAACTAAAGCCCGCAAGCGATTATCTTTCATCAGTTTTACTGCTTCGGCAACGGTAGCCGAGCCACTAATAGTAACCACATCTCTGGTCATAATTTCTTGTGCTTCCATCATGGCAAAAATCCTCCGAGTGCTAACTTTCTACTCAAACAATCAATCTTCATAAATCCGACATTCTAAGGCATCGGGGTTATTGGCACAATAATCTTCTAGAGAAGTACTATTTTTTTTTTCTTTACGTTTATCGGCAGCGGCAGCTTGTAATTCTTCTACTACATCCCAAGCAGCCGCACATTCAGGAGAAGTAGCACCTTTAGTGGCACAAATAGCACGAGCTTCTTCACGAGCAACATCCAATCGATCTTCTAGGTAAATTGGCTGGGGTTTTTCGACAAAATCACTTTTATTGAGAATATCGGTAATAGAAATAATGCCCAATAATTTTTTTTCGATTACGGGAGCGCGACGAATGCCAGTATTGGCAAATAAGCGAGCTATATACTCTACCCCCAAGTCGGGGTTGACCACAATACAAGGTTTAGTCATAATCTCATAAACTCGCATTTTTTTGGGGTCATGTCCGAAAGCAGCTACTTTATATACAATATCGGTTTCGGTAACGATCCCATAGGGGTCTAAATCACTGCGACGCTCGACAACTAAAGCCCGCAAGCGATTATTTTTCATCAGTTTTACTGCTTCGGCAACAGTAGCCGAGCCACTAATGGTGATGACTTCAGTAGTCATAATATCTTTAGCTGTGAGCATGGGAATGGATTCTCCTGATAATTTCGTAATAGAAATAACTTAGTAATAATTAGAGTCTTAAATGAGTTTCTAAGGCATTGCTGTATGCCTCATAGGGTAATTTACCTACGAGATTTTCGACTAATTCACCATCTTTAAACAATAAAACCGCAGGAATACTGCGTATACCGTATTTTTTGGCGTTATCTTTGTTTTTATCGATGTCAATTTTGACTACCGTAACGCGATCGCTATATTCTGTTGCCAGGCGATCGATTAAAGGGGCAATCAGACGACAAGGACCGCACCAGGTTGCAGTATAGTCAACTAATACTAATTTTTCACTAGTTAGTAATCGATCTAGTTCCTCAGATTGAACGTATTGAGCGGTGATCGGAGTTGCAGATTCCATATTGTTATATTTTCTTCAATCTCTTGATAAACTACAGAATGGAAAGTAATTTATGTTTTGGTTATGAGTACGGAAAATGGGGTAAAACATTATGATATTTGGCAACGATTAGAGCGGGGTAGACAAGCTAAGGCAGCAGAAGGAGGATATGCTGGATATGGTTCTCCTGCTTTTGGTCAACAAGTGGTTAACGGTGAATTAGTAGCCGAACCGCAAGAACAAGAAATTATCGATTTGATTCGTCGCCATCATAAATCTGGCAAGTCTCTACAACAAATTGCTGATTGGTTAAATAGCAATGGTTATCAAACTAAAAGAGGTCAACAATGGCGCAGAATTTCGATTAAAAGAGTGCTTGACCGTCTTTATGGCAAAACTTCCCGCATTTCAGGTGTCCGAACTTCTAATTAGTCTTAAATTCGATTAATTGAACCTCCCATCGCTCTTTCGCGAGGGATTCCCATATAGACTCTTAGCTAGACCGAAGTCCCCGCTAGAACGCCAACAGCGCGATTATTCACGGCGAACTAAATTCGCCGAATCTCGCGCTCATGACTGAGCAGTTTAACCACGGGCATTCCGACCGCAGTGCTTAAATTTAATCCTTTAATGCGTACCATTTCCGCAGCAGCTACATCTCTATCTTGCTCGTACCCACACTCAGGACATTTATGAACTCTAACGTTAAGCTCTTTTTTGCCTGTGTGAGTTCCACAATTAGGACAAATTTGTGAAGTGTAATTTTTATCGACTTTCGCAAAATAGGTATCTGTTCTGGAGCAAACGTATTCTAATATATTGAAGAATTGTCCTAACCCCATATCTAGAGATTGCGCCCCATACAAACCTTTGCTCCAAGATACAAAGTTGATGTCTTCAACAAATATCATTCCTACCCCATCACAAAGTTGATGAGCTAATTTAAAGTGATAATCTTTTCTTCTATTTGCTACTGCTTCATGAAGTAACGCTATTCGATGTTGTAATTTCTTCCACTTGATAGAACCTATTGTTTTTTGTTTAAGCTTTCTTTGCAGTAATTTAATCTTGCGTAGTGCTTTATCCAAAAACTTAGGTCTAGCGAGTATTAACCCATCGGAAGTAGCCAACATTGACTTAATACCTACATCAATTCCCACAGGATGACCGTGTGGGATAGGTAACGGAACATTAACGTCTAGTTCAATCATTAAATTGGCGTAATAACCACTAGCTTTTTTAATGATTTGAACTTGCTTAATCTTAAATCCATCTGGAATATCTCTGGACTTTCTCAGCTTAATTGATTTGAGAAGAGGCATTTTTAGACAATTACCCTCTAAAGATAGCTTGCCGATTAAATTAAAAGATTTTAAGTTCTTTTTATACCTCGGAAAACCCATGCCTTTAGTTTTCATGTCATTAAAAGCTCTGTCTAACTTACGCAATGTTTGTTGCATTGCTTGAGCATTACCAGACTTTAAAAACTCATTTGTCTTCTTAGCTTTAGTTAGTTCAGAAGATTGAAAATGATAGTTAGGATATTCAAATGGTTCTACAATATGCTCACTATGGAGTGAACATTTGTTAATCTCACAACTACGGCTGTTATACCAAAGTTTTCGCACAAAAAGTGCATGATTCCAAACAGACTTACAGACATTTAGGTTATGTTCAATTATTTCTATCTGTTCTTTTGTTGGTTGTAACTTGTAGTTGTAAGTAAGATTAAGCATTTCGACCTCATGCTGTATATTATTTTCTAATTATACTACAGGTTTTACAATCTAACAACTAATTTTGTAAACTTAAACCCTAACTAGCATTCATCCCATCGGCAGAGCCGAGGGTCTTCTGCTAGAAGAAAGATAAAAGTTATATTGCTGTTTTTCTCTAACCTTAAAACGCTAAAATTTGTTTCAGACATAAGCTGAAACTTTTTTCCGTAACCCTGCTCTTATCATAAACCTAAATGGAACTCATGTGAATACCCTGATTGAATCGGAGAATATTTTTTGTAACATCCCTCATGTCGTCGATGGATTCTACAAAAATTGCGATTTTCCAGCAATCAAAGCCAAAAAGGTCTGAAATCAGACAATCAATCCAACTTCATTTATCATTTCCAATGATATGGCAATGCAATTTAACGACCGGTTATTGAGCGCACCAGACCTAGAGGCAGTAATAGAAAGAGTACCACTGATTGTTTCCCCAAATATATCTTTAGCATCAGCGATCGCTTTGATGAGTCAAGCTAGAGGTAGTCTGTGCCAGATTCCTCTCGATGGTAGCTCAGAAGAAATTTTGGCTGGCGATCTAGTCAATTCCAGTTGTGCTTTGATTTTAGATGGCTCAAAGCTGTTAGGTATCTTAACCGAAAGAGATATTGTGCGATTAACAGCCGAAGAAGTAGAATTTGGGTCCATAACCGTAGCTGAAGTTATGACTCAACCTGTAGTCAGTTTGCAACAAAATAACTTCAAAGATATTTTCGCCGCTTTATTTTTATTTCGTCGTTATCGCATCCGTCATTTACCCATTGTCGATGAAGACAATAACTTAATCGGCATCATTTCTCCCGAAACTATTCGGCAAGCAATGCGACCTGCCAATCTACTTAAACTCAGAAGAGTGGCAGATGTAATGAGCCGAAATATTATTGATGCTTCTTTAGATACATCGGTTTTAGATGTAGCCAGATTGATGAGTCAGCATCGAGTTAGCTGTATTGTAATTACACAAGAAGACCCAAGAGATAACATTCTAATTCCTGTAGGCATTATTACCGAGGGAGATATTATGCAGTTTCAAACCCTACAACTGAGGTTGCATAAAATTAAAGTCAGACAAGTAATGAGTACCCCCTTATTTTTATTAAGTCCCGAAGACTCTTTGCTCACTGCCAATCAAGAGATGCAGCGCCGACGAGTCAGAAGATTAGTTGTTTCTTGGAATTGGGGACAAGGATTGGGAATTATCACCCAGACTAGCTTATTACGCATTTTCGACCCGATGGAAATGTATAGCGTTATTGAAACTTTGCAAGATACAATACAACAACTAGAATTAGAAAAAGCACAACTTTTGACATTGGTTAAAGATTCATCAAATTAATTCGGCAATAAACGTTGCTTTGAGTTTCTAGGTAAAAATCAGCATTTTGCGTTTTCGTCGTAAATTTAAATATTTTTTTGGGCAGCCTAGATCTATGTAGTTATTAAAGCTGTCTCAAAATTTATGATGTTATCTAATTTAGAACCTGTAGTTAATTCCACAACGAATCAATTTATTGAAGAAATATCAATTATCATTGCGGCTCAAAATTTGACTCCGACGATGATGAGTCAGGATTTTTTAAAATTTAGCGGTATTATCCCCAAAGAATGGGAATTGACCCAAAAACCAGTTTTAAATCCTAATTTTGCCCAATTGAACTTTCAAAATGGCTTGAGTATTGTTGCCCAACCCCGCAGTATTACCCTGAGTGAGTCTCTAAGCCAAAAAAACTTAACTGAGGTAGAAATTGCCACAGTAGCAGTCAAATACATCGAAAAATTACCCCATGCAGAATATGTCGGCTTGAGTTTGAGTCCTAAAATTTTAATCCCTTTTCCCCAAAATCCCACAGGAGTCCGCCAATATATTACCGAAAATTTACTCGGATCGGGTTCTTGGAAAGAAATAGGCAACTTTCCTGTACAAGCTGGAGTTAATCTAATGTATATGTTAGACCGTTGTCAGTTAACCATGGCTATTTCTGAAGCCAGAATACAACCTCCTCAGCAATCTCCAATGCCAGCACTACTATTTGTTGGTAATTTTAATTACGATCTAGAACGCAGTAAAGGTTTTTCATCTAAAGCTCAGGGATTAATTGCCCTGCTAGACAATTGGCAAAGAGATATTAATGATTTTCGGGCAATAGTTAACGATAAATTTTTGGTTACTACCCAGAACTTACAATCATCTATATCCGAACAAACTGTATTTCCCAATCTAACTCTTTAATTTTGGGAAGCAGAAGAATTAGAATAGGAAGGTTGTCTTTTTAAATTTAATTGATATGGCAGTCCCCAAGAAGAAAACTTCTAAATCTAAACGTAATAGTCGTAAAGCTAACTGGAAACGTCAAGCGGCTCTAGAAGCTCAAAAAGCCCTTTCTTTAGGCAAATCTGTGCTAACCGGGCGTTCCAATAGCTTTGTTTATCCTCAAGATGAGGAAGAAGAGGAAGATTAATCTTATGTTTGAGGCAAGAGGCGTTACTTACGATCTTGCCTTATAATCATCGAACTAAATAGTTATATGTGACTTCACGCTTTTTCAGCCGATTATCTCAACGATGGTACGTGTCAATGCCAAATACACCATTAGTTAGCGTCATTATTCCGACTTATAATTGCGATCGCTACATTGTGCTGGCAGTAGAGAGCGTCTTGCAACAACAAAAGTGTCAATATGAAGTCATTATTATTGATGATGGCTCAACTGATTCAACTCAAGAAGTTTTACAACCCTATAACTCTCAAATTCGCTACCTCCGACAGCAAAATCAAGGAGTGGCGGCGGCTCGCAATTATGGTATTGCTGTAGCAAGAGCCGATTTAATTGCTTTTTTGGATGCTGATGACTATTTTTTACCCGATAAACTCGCCCGTCAAGCAGCAATTTTTGCCCAACGTCCTGATGTGGGTATCGTTCATAGTGGTTGGCAAAGAGTGGATTCGGAGGGTAATAAGTTGTTAGATGTCCTTCCCTGGCAGAAGATCCCCGAATTAACTTTAGAAACCTGGTTGCGTCATAAACCGGTATTACCCAGTGCTATGATGTTCCGTCGGGAATGGCTACAATACGTCGGTGGCTTTGATGCTCGCTTTCCTCCTGCTGAAGATACGGATTTAGTTTTAAAGTTAGCTTTAAAAGGTTGTAAGTCTGCTTGGTTGCGTCAAATAACAGTTTGTTATCGACAACATGAGCAAAGTGCTATGCACAAGGGATTACCCCAAGCTCGTTCTCTATCAGCAGTTACGGATAACTTTTTTGCTCAACCCGATTTACCAGACAGTGTTAGATTAGCCGAGGCAACTGTACGCTACGGAACTTTAGTCTGGACTGCTTGGTATTTATACCATACAGGGCATCGAGCCGAGATGGCATTATATTTACAACAAGCCTGGAATTATCGACCATCTACTGCGATCGCAACTGTGATTAATTGGACTGATAGTTTTGCAGAGTTTTCCCAAAACTGGAAAGTTGAGTTTGATGTTAAGGTTTTAACTAACTCTCCAGAGTGGCGGCAATTAGTGCAATGGGTCATGAAAACAACAACCCAAATGCAATCTCATTAGGTTATGGATTATGTTGCCAATGGCAGTCTTTTTCTGTCTTAATTTAATTTAATATGACTATTGCTCGTACTATTTGTCTGGGGTTTTTCGCTCTAATTGTGGTGGGAACTTTGTTGTTAATGATGCCTTTTGCTACGGCCGATGGCAGTTGGAATAATTTCATCGTAGCTCTATTTACTTCAACTTCTGCGGTTTGCGTTACGGGTTTGGCGGTAGTGGATACGGGAAGTGATTTTTCTTTTTGGGGGCAATTGACAATTGTTTTTTTGATTCAGGTAGGGGGATTAGGTTATATGATGACCACTACCTTTTTGATGTTGCTGTTGGGACGCAAATTTGACTTGAGACAAAAATTTGCCATTCAAGAATCATTTGATCGCCCTTTTTTACAGGGAAGTAGTAATTTAGTACGTTCGATTATTGCTACTACCCTGATCTTTGAAATTACAGGGATTTTTTTGCTACTGGGGACTTTTGTACGAGATTTTGGTTGGTCTCAAGGATTGTGGTACTCAATCTTTCATAGTGTCAGTGCTTGGAATAATGCTGGTTTTAGCCTATTTTCTGATAGTTTAATGGGATACAGCAATTCCTGGGCAATCAATATAATTATTCCTGGGCTAATTATCTTTGGTGGTATTGGCTATCAGGTCATTATTGAGATGTATTTATGGTTGATTAATTTATTAACCAGAAAATCAGAACGGTTTTGTTTTTCTCTTAATTTTAAGGTAGTTGTTAGTACTACATTTTGGCTATTACTAGCTGGAACTATTGCTTTTTTTCTCACTGAATTAAATAATCTTGCCACACTAAGAAACTTAAGTTTTCAGGATAAATTTCTAGCGGCTTGGTTTCAATCGGTAACTACTAGAACGGCTGGCTTTAATACCATAAATTTAGGTCAGATGAGTATTGCTGGTTTATTTATCACTATGGGATTTATGTTTGTGGGAGCTAGTCCCAGTGGTACGGGGGGAGGGATTAAAACTACAACTTTGAGAGTTTTATTTAACTGCACTAAATCAGTTTTGCAGGGTAAAAATCGAGTAGTTTTATATCAAAGAGAAGTACCCAGTACCTTAGTTTTAAAAGCTGTGGCAGTCGTCTTTGGCACGGCTACGGCGATTATTTTCGTCACGATTTTAGTTTCTGTCAGAGAAACTGAATTTGATTTTCTGCAAATCTTGTTTGAGGTGATTTCAGCCTTCGCCACGGTAGGTTTATCCACAGGGATTACCGCTAGTTTGTCTACTATGTCTCAAATAATTTTAATTTTTTCGATGTATTTGGGTCGCGTTAGTGTTTTAATTTTAATTGCAGCAATTATTGGCGATGCCCGTCCAACTTCATTACATTATCCTGAAGAGAATCTCTTAGTCGGTTAAGCAATAGCCTGAACAAATTGAGCCAACCTATTTGTTTAATATAGATTAAAATTCCATATAAATAAAATTACTGTATTTATAAAGTGCAATTAAAATCTCTAAAATTCTTGACTCATCCTCATCGTGAACATCGGCAATTCGCTGTTATTGGCTTGGGTCGTTTCGGTCGAGCAGTTTGTAGTTCGTTACATAAAATGGGACATGAAGTTTTGGGAACTGATATTGATGACAAGCTAGTTGCTCAAGTTCTTGCTCAAAAAATTGCTGCTCATGCTATTCAACTAGATTCTACCGAACCCGGATCTTTAAAAGAAGCCGGAATTTTTGAAGTTGATACTGTAATTGTAGCCATTGGCAATTACCTGCAAGAAAGTATCATTACTACCCTCAACGTCAAAGAGGCGGGAGTAGAATATGTGGTCGCTAAAGCTTCTTCGGAAATTCACGGTAAGCTGTTACGCCGCGTGGGAGCAGACCGAGTAGTTTTTCCTGAATATGAAGCTGGTTGTGCTTTGGCCGCTACTTTAACTCAACCAGGACTCTTAGAACGTATTCAACTAGATCCTGAAAATAGTGTTGTGGAAGTTTTAGTTCCCGATGCCTTTCATGGTAAGACGATCGCTGAGTTAGAATTGCGGAATCGCTATGGAGTCAATGTTTTAGCAGTTAGTAATGGCAATAAGTTTATTACTAACCCCAATCCCCAGCAAAGACTTCAGAAAGGTATGGTTATGGTAGTAATCGGTAGCAATAAAAATATTTCACGGTTACCAATTTAGTATTGATTAGAGCTAAAAACCCAGATTACATATTGTAGTCAGCGAATTCTCGTTGTAGTGAAGTTAATTTAATTGAATCATTGGCTGTCCAGCTAATTGCACCTTCTTGTTGTAGATGATAAAAAACAATATTTTTTTGTTGCAATAAACTGAGAATCTCATTGTCTACTGGATAATTAGTAGCGATCGCCACTTGTGGATGCAAGAGGTTTAACCAGTTAGCGATCGCACTGTCTCCCGACCATAATAAGATAAACAGTTGATGGTCTAAGTGGTGTTGTCGAATATATTCAGCAAGCTCAGGAGTATTTACCGCACCTTGACCTAAAATCAGCCAAGTTCTGTCTTGAATTTGCAGTTTTAATCTGGAATCTTGAGCATCGAGCCAGATTTTAATACTGTGGGTGACAATTTGCGGTTCTGTGTTAACTGAAGTTGTTTTGGTAGGAGGAAATGATTTAAGAGGTCGGCGATCGCCCATCTGTGACCATGGTGTGGTTAAATCAGACTTGACATTGAACGCCACGCCATAGTCTATGTGATTGATGCCCTGAGTCGCTAAAAAAGGTAAAACAGTATATCTTGCAGTATTGTTGTCACCGCTATCAATTAAAATTACTTTACCTCGGTCTTGAATGACGATAACTGGCTGTGGTTGGACGGCTAAAATGTCAACTCGAAGGAGATTGAATCTATTATAGACATTGGGTATGGTGATTAAAGCGATCGCCACTAGAGATACTAATTGCCAGTGATTTTTAAACCATTTATTTAGCCAGACTGCAATCAATAAAGCATAAACGATCAATACAGTGGCTAGAGAAATTTGACCGATCGCTACTGTATTGCCCGGTAAACTAGTAAATAGATTAACTAGGTAAATCAGTAAAGCAGTGGGATAAAACAAAATAAAAGCGATCGCACTACCCACAGCAGGAAAGATTAATGCCGCGAGCGCACTGATCATTCCCCCCAAACTAATTACAACAATTAAGGGGGTGCAGATAATATTCAAGGGAATGCTATAAAGAGCAACTGTATTAAATACATAACTCAGGAGGGGCAATACCCATACCGAAGCGGCAATGGGTACAGCAATCAGACTAGAAATCCCTGGGGGCAACCAATCTAATTTTTGTTGTAGGGTTGGTAAAGTAACAATTAAACCCAGTGTGGCTAAAAAACTGAGTTGAAACCCCAAATCGCCAATCCACAGGGGATTAAATAGTAACAGTATGGTGGCAGCTAATAATAAAGAACCCAAAGGCTTGACTTTAGTTTCTAGGGCGATCGCTACTAAAACCGCAGCACCCATCAAACCTGCCCTGAATACCGATGGTTGCAATCCCGTCAAACCAATATAGGTCAATAACGTACCCAACCCCAGAATTAATTGCAGTTTTCCAGTTAAATTTTTAGTTAATTTTAAAATTATGCCCAACAATAAAGAGACATGAAATCCAGAAGCAGCTAAAGTATGAGCCAAACCAGCTTCAATAAAGCGATCGCCAAGTTCCCTGGATAAGTCTACCGCCCTACGTCCTAAAACCATAGAACTTACCAATTGTCCCCTGGGGCTACCCAAGCCCTGTAAGTGACTTCGTAGGATTCTGCGGCGCAGTTGCCACCAACCCCAACTAGAAGAGCGATCGCTATCCACAATTACTTCCAATCCCTTCAAAGCAGCAAATGTGCCTTGACGAGCTAAATAAGCCTGAAAATCAAACCCACCAGGATTTTTAGCAGCAGGCGGTAAATATAAAATTCCTCTTACCTGAAGTAGTTCCCCAGGGTAAATACCAGTCCCCTGTAATAAAGGTACGGTAACGTATAACTTGCCCGATACGGAATCGCGATCGACTCGTTGGCTTGCTAACCAAAACTTGAGTTTATGACTAGCAGTCAATCTAGGCTCAGTTAACACTTTTCCCGCCACCGTAACTACCTGATTCTTTTCGGCAACAGAATAACTAATATCATTAACCCCAGCTTGAGGTAGGCGTAACTGAAAATAAACCACTGCCAAAATGGTAACTATTGCCGCACTCAGCCAAAACCAACCCTTCGGCGATCGCGTTTGGGTAAGATGGGAGCTAACCAAAGCTATAGCTAATGCCAAGGTGGTTGTCCCAACTGCAACTAAAATTAGATACAGCCAATTACCACCATAACCCCCATCAATTCCGAGATTTGCCAACCATAAACCGCAGATATAAGCCAAACAAAAAATTATCCAACGATTGCGAGTCATTAAGCCGCCCAGCAAGACAAACGACTCTAGTAAAGCATATTAGTTATTGTTAGACTATGTATAGCAATTAATCAATAATAACTATAAAAAAAGGTTGGACATAGCCAACCCTGGGTGATTTCTACATAAAACTGGGTTGATGGCGGATTAGGTTAAGAAATTCTTCGCGGGTTTTTTGATCGTCTTGAAATGCGCCTAACATCGCACTGGTAACAGTCCAAGAACCTGGTTTTTGTACCCCTCGCATAGACATACACATATGAGTTGCTTCCATAACCACGGCAACTCCCTGGGGGTCTAAAGTTTCTTGAATTGCTTCGGCAATCTGACGGGTGAGACGTTCTTGTACTTGAAGACGACGGGCATACATTTCGACAATCCGCGCTAACTTACTTAACCCTACTACTTTTTGGTTGGGAATATAAGCTACGTGCGCTCTACCCATAAAAGGCAACATATGATGTTCGCACAAACTGAAGAAATCAATATCTCTAACTAACACCATTTCATTGTGTCCTTCGTCAAAAATTGCACCATTGACGATAGTTTCCAGAGATTGGTTGTAGCCTTGGGTGAGGAATTGCATGGCCTCGGCAACTCGTTTGGGGGTTTTAAGCAAACCTTCTCGTTCGGGGTCTTCCCCCACCGACTCTAACATGACCCGTACTGCATCGATCATTTTGTCTCTGGCTTCATCAGAAGCTGTCTGAATTTTAGCTTCTTGTCCGTTGTGGGTGTTGCGGTCTGGTCTACTGAGAACTTTGTCTGCTAAATTTGTCGTTAAAGGATTAGATTTATTAATATTTACTGTCTGAGAACGACTCGAACCATTACTGGAACCATTAGAAGAAGCTATTGTCATAATTAATTAACTAGAGTAAAACTCTTTCCTCTTGCTGTTGAACTGGTTGATGAGCGTTATTTATAAAGCCCCTCCACTAGGCATAACGGTCATCTCTTCTACTACCGCTTGAGATGGTAGTAAAACTGTATGGAGTATTGAGCTAGCAATGATTTCTGGAGTTAACATTGCCTGACGATTCAAATCTGCTTTTACCGTGTTGGTATCCCAAATTGGAGTATTGACAGCACCAGGGAAAATATTTACTACACGAATACCGTTGGCTCTTTCTTCCACTGCAAGAGCTTTGCCTAGTGCTACCAAAGCCGCCTTGCTAACGCTATAAGCTCCCCAGTCAGGAAAAGCATTCTTGGCAGCAATGGAAGCTACGTTAATAATTGTTCCGCCACTGCGATCGCGCATATGAGGTAAAATTCCCTGTATGCACTGGAAAACACTGGTTAAATTTAAGTCTAGTACTTGTTGCCAGTCCGCTAGAGAAGTATCTTCTAGTGAGTTGGTGTAGCCCATGCCTGCATTATTAACTAAGATATTAATTCCACCAAAGTCATCGGCGATCGCCTGAATTTCGGCTTTCACCTGCTCGATTTTGGCTAAATCTAAAGGATAGGCTTTGGCTTCTACTCCCAACTCTTTAGCACTTTCAGCTACAGCTTGTAACTTATCTGGAGAACGACTTACTAAAGCAAGTGAGATTCCCGATTCAGCAAAAGCTAGAGCAGTTGCCTTTCCGATGCCACTACTTGCGCCTGTCACGACCGCTCGTAGTTGATTGGGGGATAAGTTCATTGTGGTTTGTTTTAGTTGTCTCAAGGTTGCTATTCTGGCGCGCTAAAAATAGGCGACCAAAGGCTTGAGTTGTTTAACTGTTTCCTCATAACCGCCGAATTAATCATCAATACCTCAGTTGTTCAGGAATTGACAATGTTGTATATAAAACAATGTAAGTCTTGATTTGGGTTGTTCGATTTCGATCTACCACTAGTAACTTGAAACTCTATCAATACTATAGAGCATTAATGTACTAATACATTGTTTGGCAACTGCACATTAGAAAAATGTAACAAATTGTTGCCTTAGCAATTATAGCATTACAAATATTTCTAACAAGAGAATTTCTGTATAAATAATTCTTCTGCACTCTGAAGCTACCGCTCGATCTTACTTCTACCTCAAATGGACTTAATACGCTGCTTGTATGCCTGTCCGTCTAAGCCATCTCCTACCCTGGCAGTAGCTGGATCGATTTTAGATTCTAGCCTAGTAATGCGCTCGCTTGTTGCTGGGTGAGTGCTGAGGAAAGTAGGGACTGAACCGCCTTTTTGGAGTAGTTTTTGCATGAATTCTAACATTCCCGCAGGAGCATAACTCGCTTGTTTGAGATTTTTCAAACCAAAGTCATCGGCTTCTAATTCGTCAGAGCGACTGTTGGGACGACTAACAGCTAATTGTACTCCAATTTGAATGGCATTACTGCGGTCTAGTCCTGCTGCCGACAGCAATCCTTGAGAAATGGCAGCTTCGCGCATCTGTTTAATAGCATGACGACCGACAATATGACCGATTTCGTGTCCGATAACACTAGCTAGTTGTGATTCGTTATCTGCTGCTTCAATTAGTCCAGTGTTGATGTAAACATAGCCTCCCATGGTAGCAAAAGCATTGATTCCTGGATCATCTACCACTTGAAAAGTATAGGGAAGATCGGGACGTTGGCTATTTTTGGCTAATCGCTGGCCAATTTGTTTGATATAGTCATTAATTGCCTGTCCACGATAAATTTTTGCTCTACCAGAACGGATTAGCTCTTCGTTAATTCCTTTTCCTAGTTCTACTTCTTGTTTATCGGAAATATTAGATAATTGAACTACTTGCACTCCTCGAATTAACAATTCTACCCAGGAAATTCCATAACTGGGTTGGATAGCAGATAAACTGACGGCTAGGGTAACAATTAGAGAAATTACACCATACAGCCAATGACGACGATTACCACTAGAAAAAATAGAAAATTTTAACAACATGATTGATAGACAAGACCTAAATTGCGCTTAACGTAGTCGTAAAAATAATATTATTAACTTCATTAATTTTATTAGACGGCAAATAAAATAATTATGTTGCCTTCTGTTATTTGGGTAATATCAATCTTGTATTAATTTAACTAATCTCTGAGGCTTTGGTAGCGATAAAAGTTTAAGGCATCTAGTAATATTCCTACAACGCTAACGGTTAAAGCTAAAGTTATCATTCCCTGTAAGGGTTTACCATCACCAAAGACAGCTAAAAAATTTAGGACTTGAATTGCTCCTTGTCTGCCAAATTCAACTAACCCAGGAAGATAGCTAAATACAAATAAAGTTCCTAAAATACCTCCAACTAGGACAACTGGAACAGTAAAACTCATGAATGCAGCTAGAATCACCGAAAGAAGAAAATTGTACACAGTATTTACGCAATTTCCTATAAAAATAGACTTTAGCAAGTTATATCGATTAGACTACTCTTGCTTATTTCTACATTAGAAGGAAAAATTTAATTTTCCAGTTTATTTCAAAAATCTTAAATTTTTATAAAATATCTTGGTTAACATCAATTACAACCAAGGCTATTTTCCTAGTTTAATCATTAGACTTAAATCTGAAGAACCTTAATTCCAGGGAAGTTAAAGCTATTGTTAATCAGATGCAACATTAAGTTAATAAGTTAAGAACTATATCGGGCTTGTAAATTATTTCTCCGAATCGCGCCTAGTCTGCAATACTTTGAAATAATAATTTTACGGAGAAAGATAACGTGACTTGGGAACGTCCAGATAACCGCCCAGCTAATCACCTGCGCCCCCATAGCTTCCAGTTAGATTTTGTTAGCAATCCTTTAGCTTCAGTAATTATTAGCTGTGGTAATACGAAAGTTCTCTGTACCGCTAGTATTGAATCTCAAGTTCCCCGATTTTTAGCCAATAGCGGGCAGGGATGGCTGACAGCCGAATACCGTATGTTACCTGGTGCGACTTCTCCTCGTCATTCTAGGGAGTTGATCAAACTTTCGGGGCGTACCCAAGAAATACAGAGGTTGATTGGGCGTAGTTTACGTGCAGCGATCAATCTTAAAGCAATTGGCGAAAGAACTATTACTATTGATGCCGATGTCTTACAAGCCGATGCCGGTACTCGAACTGCTGCAATTACTGGCGGCTATGTGGCTTTGGCACACGGCATTCAAAAACTGCTAAATCGTGGAGAATTGACTGCATCCCCTTTGTTAGAACCAGTGGCGGCTGTTTCTGTTGGTTTAATTGCATCAGAACCCTTTTTAGATTTAAATTACCTCGAAGATGTCGCCGCCGATGTGGATTTGAATATTGTGATGAATGGTAAGCTAGAACTTATTGAAATACAAGGTACGGCAGAATCTAATAGTATGACGCGATCGCAATTAAACCAAATGCTCGATTTGGCAGAAACCGGCATTAAAGAATTACTCATCGCTCAACAAGAAGCACTTAACACCATAAACTATTAAATATGGCGATCGCTTGATTCTGTTATCCCCAACTGAGGCTATTTACTATTTTTTTACAGTTGCCTATTCTATGACAATCTATTACAAATATCTAGTGAAGAATAGATAGTGGTGTATAGGAACTTTGAATAAATATTTTGACTTGGCTATTGCTATGGCTGGTGTTTGCTCTCTTGGATTAGCAGCAGTACCGACTTCGGAAAATCAAACCAGTCCTAACTCTCAAAATCGAGTAAATTACATTCAATTGCGGGAAATTGATCGCCTTGCTCCTCTCAATCTAAATTTAACAGTTAATTCTCAACAGATTGGAGAAATTGAGGGGCAAGTTGAATTTACTTCAGCAACATCTTATTCAATTTTAAATCCAGAACCTGAAACAACAACAGTTTCAGCGATCGCGATCGATTTAGTTAAAGAGTTTGAAGGTTTTAGCGAGCAAGCCTATCTCGATACCGATGGTACGCCTGTAATTGGTTATGGTTTGTCGAGAATTAATGGTCAATCAGTACAATTGGGCGATCGCATTTCTCAGGCTGAAGCGGATGCAGCTTTACGGGCAGAATTGCAAACAATCAAGCAACAAATTTATTCTACAGTCAATCAAGAGTTAACCGAAGGGCAATTGAGTGCTTTAGCTTCTCTGTCTTACAATGTTGGCTTTGAACCGATTAAAACTAGCACCTTAGTCAGAAAAATCAACGCGGGTGATTATCAGGGGGCAGCTAATGAGTTCCTTCGTTGGGATAAAGCCAATGTCAGGGGTGCGTTAGTTCAGTTACCTGGATTAAGCCGCAGAAGACAAGCCGAACGACAACTATTCTTACAATAAGTTGCAGATTAAGCTAGAGACGTTATTTACTGCGTCTCTACTTCCTTCAAATGCAGTAAAATATAACTATCTTTATTTTGGTGCGATCGCTCCGCACCTTAGCTACACTGAGATCGCCAAAAAAAAACGCTGAATTTCTTGACAAGCGATCGCTTTTTGTGGTTTGATTAAAAACGAAGTTTCATAATGGGAGGCTTGACCCCCGGCGATAGACACAACCACTCCCATTATGAATATTATTTTAAAATAAGCGGTAGACTCCAGTCAACCCCCTAATTAAAAAAAATTTTCTCGTTATTGAATTTATTGATTACAGCAGATTTTTCAGTTAAGAGTTTGAAGCCGAACCACTAGATTTAGCCAGATAAATTCCTAATAAAACCAAAACTAAAGCTATTACATTAAATAAACTCAAATTTTCGGCAAAAATCATCCAAGCAAGTAAGGCAGTAACTACGGGTTTGAGCAACATGAATACTGCCACAAAACTAGAAGAAAATTCTTTAAGACTGTAGACTAATAATCCTTGTCCTAAAAGCTGACAGACAATTGCTAGAGAAATAATTACTAACCAACCAGATAGAGAATAGGGAAAAAAATGTTCTTCTGTTAAACAGAGGAAAGGCAAAATTATTAAAGCACCTAAACCACATCGCCAACGTAAAATCGTCGTAGTATTTACTTGATCGCGCAAATGTCCTGCTACTAAAAGATTAATGCCATGTAAAGCGGCAGAAGCTAAAGCAATACCATCGCCGATTAAATATTCCGTTCCCAATTGTAAATCATCCCAACCGATAGTCATTCCTCCCACTATTGCTAACAGCATACCCCAAAAAAATTGGCGATCGCAACGCTGTTTTAAGAAGCACCAGGCCATGATGCTGATAAATAATGGTGTCAGACTACGTAACACAGTAGAACTAGCCACACTGGTTTGAGTAAACGACCAGGCCCAAAATAAAGCCGAAGCAGTAGCAGCTAAACTGGCAAGTATCAATAAGCCCGCTTGTCGGTAATTATGAGGAGATTTGACTATATTTTGGGTGGTATTTTTAAATGTTGGTGAATTATCGAAATTGGGATAAAAACTTAAAATTGCAGTAGCAATCCAGAGGCGATTGAAAATTGTCGCATTAGGGCTAATTTCTACCTCACTGAGTTTAGTAAATATTGGCGAGCAAGATAGGGCAATTAAAGCAATAAATAAAATAATAAAAGCGATCGCCTTGGTTTCTAAATTTAAATAAGATTGTAAATTATTAACAATAAAGGTTTGATGATTCGGTTTAATTGCTTCGGAAGATAAATGATTATTGTTCAATGGTTAATTTAATCTAAATGCAAGTTTAATCACAGCTTAACTTCCTATTAACCATAACATTTAAAACTAGAGAAAAATTGGATGAATATGACTGCAACTCTAAAAAATCAGTAGGCGGTCGTCGGAGCCGCAGCTTCGCTGAGGACGGGAACAGTTTTGAAGCTCCGCAGCACTTCAATCTCATCGATTCAGAAACAGTATCAGAGTCGAATCATCCTGCCTATTCAAATCTTACCTCAATACAATATCGCGATCGCCTCTCCTTTCCTCGAAACTGGGGTGAGTATTGATAATATCAACTGGCAACATCAGGATTCATTTAGATTAAGCACTAAGAAATTGCATAATTGCTTCTCCTACTGCTTCGGGATACTCTTCATAAATACCCAAAGTTCCCGCTAAACTAACTGTCTGCAATCTTTCTAATTCCGTCATCGCGATCATTTCTGCTTTCGATTTTGGAGGTGTGTTTTCTGCCAGAATAATCAACACGGGTATCGATACAGAGTTGAGAAGCTGTAAGAATTCATCTCTATGAGTTACAGGATCAATCGCGCCAGTGACAAAAGCAGCAGGGGCGTATCTCGCGCCATCTTTAGAGGTGATTTGATGTTTTTGAGCGATAAATTCGGGAGTTAGTTGGGTTTCATCTACATAGACGTGGCGTTTATACATCAAACGGAGAAAAGCCGGGGTGGTGTTGAGATAGTATAAAATTTGTCCGATAAAAGGCGAGCGCACTAAGTTTTTTACTCCATTTCTCAATCGAGCAGGCCAACCCATAACTCGTAAAGGCCCTTGCCAAGTCGGAGCAATTAAAATTTGTTGAGAAATAATATTTGGATTTTTCTGGGTAAACTTTAAAGCGTATCCTGAAGCATGACCAGCAGAGATTAAGATAATTGGGCTGTTAAAAACAGATTTAATAAAATCTTCTAATAACTGGTGAAATAACGCGGGATGATAATCTACAGGAGGACATTGAGACTCACCAAACCCCAACCAATCTAAAACTGTAATTTGATAATGTGTCTTAAGTATATTGGCAATACCTTTCATTTCGCTGCGACTGGAAACCGTACTAAAAGCAGGAAGTAACAGTATAGGACTCCCTTCACCAATAGTTTCGTAGGCGACTTGATATTGTTGATCTTGCCAATTCCAATTGTAAAAATTTTTTGTACCACCAATACTGGAATTTAGTTGAGTTGGATTAGTTGCTGTAGTCATAGCTGATAGTGAACAGAAATCTATATAACGGTATCTTAGTCAGATATTTCATTAACTTGACAACTGTCTTAACTCATTGATACAGTCAGGTTGGCTTCTTAATGGTTAGTAATGAGCTAACACCTAATTGTTTTGTGATTTAATCATAATGTGGCGATCGCTATCGATGCTAATCCAACCACGGTCTTGAAAAGTTCCCAATACTCTGGTAACTGTTACTCTAGTAGTACAAATAATCTCAGCTAGTTGTTGGTGGGTAAAACGGACTTGTAAGCGAATTCCATCAGTCCCTTGTTGACCCATAATGTTTTGTAATAGCAATAATAATTGCCACAAACGCTCTTCAATTTTTCTAATTGCAGCGATCGCTAGTAGTTGTTCTGATTGTATCAAGCGATCGCTAAACTGTGCAAGTAAACTACGTGCCAGAGAAGAAGATCTCTGGATGTCTTTTTCTGCATACCATTTAACGTAAACGTCGCTTAGTGCTAGCGCACGATAATGAGGAGGATCGTTTAACCAACTACCAAAAGCTGTGTTGGAAGTCCCCCATCCTAATATTACTTCTTTTCCGTCATGGCTAATGCGACTGAGTTGAACCACACCTTTATAAACTTGCCATACTCCAGTGTCGAAGATCGATATTTCTTCTCCTTTTTCATAAAACTGTAGAAGTAGTTCCTCTTCTTCTCTTTCTAGATATATGTTCGAGGTCAATCTCCGAGTCGTCAGCATAATTTAAGCTATCAAATGGGGTTTAGCACTAGACTAGAATGCTAAAGTAAACAGCAAATAATTATTAGGTTAAGTTTTGAATATGCCGAAATGGCTACGAACTTTCTTTAATTTCCAGCAAAAACTTCATCCAAGCTATCGCAGAATGATGAATTGATGATATGGTGAAATTAGATTTCGATAGAACTAGAGTTTGATGAGTAATCTGGTTTTACTGTGGGAAGTTCCTTTAGCTTTGTTGTCTTTTGTATTTTACAAACTGATGAAGCTGATCATTGGTAATTTATTTACTGTTTATTTAGTGATCGCTAAAGACAAAGCCTCTCAATGGCGGATATTATCTCAAGAAACAATCGATTCTCCGTTAAGTTTACCAGTTTTAATGACTAAAGGACCTCGCTGGAATACTCATGCAGTTATTGGAACTTTAGGCCCTTTTTCTGTAAAAGAAACTATTGCTCTTGATGTAGAAACAGCTAATAATTCGGCTCGCTCTTGGATTGCAGTAGTCTATAGTTTTCCTGGTTATCAAACCGTTACCAGTATCGAATCAGATAAAATTAATTCAAGCGATCGCTGGTATTCTTTAAAGCTAAATTCTGGTAAATATTCTTTAGGAGTTAGATATTACAATCGCCTAGATAACCTTAACTATCCTGCGGTAAAAGTAGACGATCGCATTTTTGTAGAATCCTGTCATATTCCTAATAATGTTAATGATTATTATCACACTTTAATCGAACGAAAAAACTGGTTTTATTCTAGTTTGCATTATTATATCTTTACAATTTTAAAACTCAGAAAATGGCTGCCGAAATCCTTTGTTGATCGCGAATATTTACCAGTAGGCGCGCCAGATACTTATTTTGTTTACAATTATTTAGCTTGCGGACAAGCTTTAAAATTTAACATCGAGCCGACAGTTATTAATAATTTTGATATTTATTTTACTCTCTACGATCGCTCTAGTTTACCGTTGAGTTGGTGTGTAATTGAGACACCAGAATATTCCTTACCAGCCGCTACCACTAATGGTTTTTATCTCCTGAGAATTCGTCCCAAACCAGAAATTAAAACTAGAAGTAGCGCGATCGCTTCCAAATTAATTCAAGAAGATAATTCAATGCAATCTTGGCAAATTATAGACAGTAATTCTATTTGAGTAATTAAATTTTTTAGATTAGTTATTAGTTACTTGATATAAATTCTAGTTCAGTAAATTTTGATTGCTGAGAGATGCCGTTCTATAAATAATGTAGTTTAATGGAATTAAAAATTATTTCAAACTATATTGATAAATCTTATGGAACTTAATCTTCATGGCGATCGCCCTAAGAGATCGTTAGAAAATAATCTTAAATTAGTTGCTCAAGGCATTGGTGGTAATTTAGCTCTAGCATCTGTCGTTACCCTTAGTTTAATTGGCGGGATGGTGCTGGTTTTAGTATTATCTTTAGTCTTGATTTTGGGTAGCGAAAATCCTACTACTGGTTTAGCGATCGCACTTGCTATTACTCTAGTTTTTAATGTCGCTGCCTTCTTTATTTCTCCCTGGTTGATGGATTTAACTCAACAGTGGCTGTATCAAACTCGTTGGGTTTCCTTGGCCGAAGTTGCAGATTTAAGTCCCGAAACCGCAGAAGTAATTAAGCGTGTCTGCACCGAACAAAAACTTAAACAACCACGTTTGGGAATTATCGACGACCAAAACCCGACAGCGTTTACTTATGGTTCTTTACCTAACAGTGCGCGCTTAGTAGTCTCTCAGGGCTTATTTACCTATTTAGATGACGAAGAAGTCGCCACAGTATACGCTCACGAATTGGGTCATATTGTCCATTGGGATTTTGCCGTCATGACGGTAGCTTCCACCCTAATTCAAATCTGCTATCTGGTCTATAATTTTGCCCGTCGTATGAGTAATCGAGGTAGTAGCAAATCTAAAGATGCTTTCCAGACTGCCGCTTTAGTAGCTTATATCTTCTATCTAATCGGTTCTTACCTACTACTATATTTATCGCGAATTCGAGAATATTTTGCCGATCGCTTTGCCGCCGAAACTACTGGTAATCCTAACGCCCTATCCCGTGCTTTAGTTAAAATTGCCTATGGCATTGTGGAAGAAAGCAGTCAGGCTAAAGAACCCAGTCGTCTATTAGAAGGAACTCGTGCCTTGGGTATTTACGATGCCAAAGCAGCTACTTCTACAGGAACAGCTTACCGCGTTGCGGCATCCACAGAACAAGTGGGTCGAGTCTTTTTATGGGATCTGTTCAATCCCTGGGGTTGGTGGATGGAATTAAACTCAACTCATCCCTTGACTGGTAAACGAGTCCGCGCCTTAAGTACCTATGCCGAACAATTAGGATTAGCTATTGAATTTGACATGGGTAAAGTAGTAGCCGAAGGCAAACACCTCAATAAAAAACGTCTTTATGGCAATTTTGTGGGAGATGTAGCACTGTTTAGTTTAGAATTTATCGGGTTAATTGTCGGGTTAATTGTCGGTATTATTTTGGCACAGACTTATCCCCAATGGGCGATCGCCTGTCCTTTAATTGGCTTAGGTGTGGGAGTAATTTTCAAGGCTTTAGTAATGTATCCGAACTACAAAAACGCCCCAGAAACCAATATTCTGGAATTGATGTCCGATCCTTATGCCAGTCCTTTAAGAGGTAAACCCGTGAAGTTACAGGGCAATTTGATCGGTCGCGGTGATGCAGGTTACAAATTTGGTTCCGACCTCAAGCTTCAAGATAAAACGGGAATGCTTTATTTACGCTATAGTTCTCGCTTTGGGCCGATTGGCAACTTCTTGTTTGGCATGGGAAGAGTGCAAAATCTGATCGGTTCTCAGGTAAGTTCTCAAGGTTGGTTTCGTCGCGGTGTTATGCCCTGGATGGATTTAGTCCAACTAGAAACTACTAACGGTACGGTAGTTAATAGCTATCATCGTTTCTGGTCTTTCCTGTTTGGCGGTGGCGCGATCGCTTTAGGTTTATTCTTCGGGATGAATTTGATTTAATTATTGGTCTAAGTAAAAAAAATAGGATAAAACAGAGGATGGAAATCCCAAATCATTGGTAAACATTTAGTGGGGGTTTGGTACTACTAAACTCCCTTTTTTTGTACCAGTATTTTTATAGTTTATTGAGGATTAAGGTATCACATAATTCAAGGCAATTTATCTCTATATGTTAGTTAATCTTAAACAATGGCTGAAGTTATACGTCAAGCCAATATTAGTAGATTGGTTATTATTTTTAGAAGTTATAGTTAGTCCCTTAAAACCCCACAAGCATCTTAAAGAATCTTTTTTTTTAAAACTTGCCAATCTTTTACCCCGCAGTCATCGTTCTGATAACCAACTCCGTTCTTTTTTATTAGCTAAAGCCGGAGTTAATATCGGTACTGGTCGTGTTTGGGATGGCATTGAAATTAGACCTATAGGTGCAGCTTCTCGCATTACCATCGGTAAAGGTTGTTTTATTAACAGTGGCGTACGTTTTGAATGCGCCCCCGAAGTAACCATTAAAATTGGCGATCGCGTACAAATAGGTTCACAATGTTCTTTTGAAACTATGAATCATTCTGTAGTTTTGTTGGAAAAAAATAAACGCGGTGGTTTTCCCAAATCTATTGTCATTGAAGATGATGTTTGGATTGCATCTAGAGTGTGCATATTACCTGGAGTAACTATTGGTAAAGGTAGTGTAGTTGCGGCTGGCGCAGTAGTCACAAAAGATGTACCTTCTTTTACTTTGGTAGGAGGAATACCAGCTCGAATCATTAGACATCTCCAGAAATATTAAAAGACAGACTATTAGATGCGATCGCTTATAATATCTTTATCTGAAAATTTTTGCGATCGCCAGTAATGGTAGAAAAAACCATCAAACTCAAAAGTTAAGTACTCTGGAGTTAATAGAGTAATAAATGTCAGGCGTTTCAAGTTAATTTAGCCTCTATATATTTTTCATATTTCTTATATACATTTAATCCAGGAATTTCTTGTTTAAATTCTGGGGGTATTTTATATTTATCAGAAGTATATTCTTCTCGAACCATTATCAAAGATTTATGAGGTTTGTTCCATGTACTTAAAATAGCAATTAATTGTTTGAATTTAACATAAGACTCTTCATGTCGGTTAATTAAACCTATTAATTGTAAAACTTTCGAGTAAGTTTCAGGAGATAAATCTTTTTCTTTAATACCAATAATCGGACTTAATTTTTCAAAAATTTCATAATGTTCTATAACTAATGAGACTAAAGTTTTAGGTTCTAATAAATCTTTGGCTTCTAATTTTTCTACTAAATCCGATACGTCTTTCAAAATCCTATAATCAGCTAATTGATATTTTTTAAACAGAGCAATTAGTTTTAACCCTAAATCGTATTGACTAATTATGTTTACCTCTTTTGAATATCCTTCTAAGGCATTTCTCCCTTCTTCTGAATTAATTAATGGAATGATTTCAGCTAATTTTTTTTTAACTTTATTTCTAAATTCTTGTTTGTCAACATTATCAGTAATATTATCAGTGACAAATTGATAATATTCTTGTTGTTTGCGACTGCGATAGCGCAACTCAGTTTGTTCTAAGCGTAAAAAGCTTTTTTGAGCAATAATTGAAGCTCTTAAAAGTTCTACACTGTGATTAAATTCTATTATTTCTGGAACTTTATTTTCTATCTTGCGTTTGATTCTAAAATATAGTAAAAACTCTGCACTACCAAATTTTTCACTATCTAATTTTTCTGCTTTACCAGCAATATTAGTTAATTCTTTAAGAGTCCGATTATGAAAAAAAACCGATCCTTCTGGCACTACTGGTTTACCATACTTCTCTTTAAAATCACCAATAATACCTTCATCTAAAATTTCACCAAAAACTTTAGCGAGAGGTGCTAAAATTGTAGTTGTAAATAAACCTATTGATATTAAAATCCCAATAATAGTGGCTTGGGGTAGAGTAACATTTCCAGATTTTGTATTAATAATTTCACCAAATGTACCTTGTGATTGTAGTAAAGCAATTGTCTGTTTTAGGTTTTCAGAATTAGTATCGTCATTTTGTGCCACACTACTATCAATAAAATTTAGCAATTTTCGAGACTGAATTAAGCCTGTTGTTTCAGTGTCTGCTTCGACTACATTTGAGTATCTATTCTGTAAGTCTTGATTAATTTGATCAGCATTAGGTAAACCTTTTGATTTTTGTGAATTTGAAGTAAAATTCTCTACAAAATTTGAAGTTACTGCTTTTAATTCTTCTGCTGATCGCAAATTGTCAACACTTTGGGCAAGAGATTTTTCTAATTCGTTATTAATATCTAAATCAGTATTGCGTCTAACAATTGAATTGGCAATTAATTGATTTTTTTGTACTGTGTTATTTGTTTCTGTAGCTGCAATTAAAATTTCATTCCCTTGAGATAAATTTGCTAATATTTGTTCTCTTTGTAGAAGCGATATTAGTTTGATTGTTTTTTCTAAAGAAGCATATTTACCTGTAAATAAAACACTAGCATTGGCAGGAGAAGTTTTTACTGTTACCAAACTGAGTAATAAAATAGTAACTGCCAAAGTAAACTTTTGTATCTGGGTATTCATAATTTAACTCATTAGAAATCAATCGTCTAAAAATAGAATTCCCATTCGGCAGTTATAAATTACTAACTGTATTTTCAGATATGAAATTTATCAGCGACTTAGCATTTACAGGATTAAAATTATTTGAAAAGCTTGAAAATATTCATAAAAAAAAGTCCTGTTAGCAACAGAACTTTGTAACTCAGAAAGATTAAGCAATGAAAATTTTAACGAACCGTACCTTCTAGATTATCAACACGAATGGGCTTAATTAAATACATTTTGAGTAATTCTAAGCCATTGGAAATATAATAGGGTAACTTGCGAACTAGTTTGATTGGTGCAGGTGCGTTAGACTCGGCGATCGCAGTTAGTTTTTCATTGTTAGTAACGCATTTTTCTAAGCGAGCGTAAAATTCTGGATGCTCTACGTCAAGAATTACAGGGAATACCCTACCTGCGGTTTCGTTGGTTTTCTCAATAACTAACTTATCGTATTCGCGGGCATCTAAGCCAATAGCGGCATAAAAACCTGAACGCTGAACATCATTGAGATACATGGTAGCGAAAACCGATAGCAAAAAGAAACGACTCCACAATCTAGCCTTCCAATCATTGAGAATGTCTGGCTGAGATTTCATAATCGCATCAAAGAAGTCTCCATGACGATTTTCATCCTGACACCAATTTTCAAAGAAGCGGAAGATCGGGTAAATTCTATCTTGAGGATTTTGTTCTAAATGGCGGAAAATAGTAATGTAACGCCAGTAACCAATTTTTTCAGAAAGATAAGTCGCGTAGAAAATAAATTTAGGCTTAAAAAAAGTATATTTACGGCTTTTGGTCAGAAATCCTAAATCAAGAGAAAGATTAAAATCAGATAGGGCTTTATTGAGGAAACCTGCATGACGGGCTTCATCTCGCGACATTAAGTTGAAAATTTCTGCCAGTACAGGATTTTTTCCTTTTAAACGTCTACCTAACTCTTTATAAAGTAAGAAGCCAGAAAATTCTGCCGTACAGGAACGTTCAAGAAATTCAATAAACAGTTTACGGGTTTCACCGTCTATTTTGTCCCAAGATTGATTGAATTCTTCATCTCTAACAAAATGATGGCGATTGTAATCTACACGAAACTCTTCTAAAATGGCTTGCAACTCGTCTTCATTCAGGGAGATGTCCATCTGTGCCATCTCATCAAAATCTGTGGTGTAAAAACGAGGAGTTAGAATAGTTTCCTTGGCTGGAGTTTTAACACCAGGACGAATTTCTCCAAACTGTGGTTTTTTAAGGCTGTCTACCATTATTTTAAATATTTAACTTTTGCTTTTGTGACCAATTCGATCTAAAAATGACTGCGATCTGGGTGTTACTAAATTTACATTTTGCAATATTTAGCGGCAGTTATCACGGTTAGTTAACGAATATTAACCACAATATTTGGTCATTGGTCATTGGTTTAATTACTCGATTCCCGATAGAACAATTTTACCGATAGTTGAACCAGATTCTAATTGGGCGTGGGCTTTGGCTAAATTCTGGGGATTTAAAGAGCCAAAATTGTCTTTGAGAGTAGTTTTAATAATACCGCGATCGCATAATTGGGATACTTTGTTTAATAGTTCTCCTTGTGACTGCATATCTGCTGTCTGGTACTTAGATTTAGTAAACATGAATTCCCAAGCGAAAGTAACGCTTTTATCTTTGAGTATATTTAAATCTAACGGTTTTTGATTACCTACGATAGAGCAGATTTTTCCTTGAGGTTTGATCACATCTGCCATTTTTTGCCAGTGTAAATCGGTGCTGTGAAGACAGAGAATATAATCGACAGAGGAAATACCAATTTTATTTAGCTCATCAGAAAATTGTTTGTGGTGATTGATAGATTCATCTGCACCTAATTGTCTGCACCAAGTGACTGTTTCATATCTTGAAGCAGTAGCAATGACGTTTAATCCGGCAACCTGTTTGGCTAACTGAATGGCGATTGAGCCTACACCACCCGCACCGTTGATAATTAAAATGGTGCTGTTTTGATTTTGAATAGTAGGAGTTGATTCAATTCCCAACCTCTCAAATAAAGCTTCCCAAGCGGTAATTGTAGTCAGAGGAAGTGCAGCGGCTTCGGTAAAGGATAAGTTACTGGGCTTTTTTCCTACAATTCGTTCGTCAACTAATTGGTATTGGCTATAAGAACCAGGACGAATTACACTGCCAGCATAGTAAACTTCATCTCCCACTTGAAACAGAGAAGTATTTGCTCCTACCGCTTCCACAATTCCGGCTGCATCCCAACCTAAAATCTTAGGCGTACTTAGTTTTTCTTTGATAGAAGACCTAATTTTATAATCTACAGGATTAACTGCGATCGCTTTAATGTTAATCAGTAAATCTCGCTCTTGTGGTTGTGGCTTGGGTATTTCTACTGATGCAAAACAGTTAGGATTATTTGTCGGCAGATATTGATAAGTTGCGATCGCTTTATTCATGGTTTTACTCGAAATTATGTTAAGTTTAAAGTACAAATATCTGTACTTATATGCTAGCTAAACAAACTAACTATACGAACTTACGACAAAATTTGGCAACAATTTTAGATGAAGTGATTAGCGATCGCGGTGTTATTATTGTTACCAGACAGCAAAAAGAAGATGTGGCAATTTTAGCTGCTTCAGAACTGCAAAACATGATGGAAACTCTGCATTTACTCAAATCTCCTGCAAATGCGGAACAATTGTTTGCAGCTATGAAAAGAGCAGACGAACTTGAGGAAGTTGAAGTAGAGTCACAAACTTTAGAGCAACTCTGTCAGGAATTGGATATTGAGCGGTAATGAGCGACAAAATAGTCATTTTTGACCGCAATTTTCGGAATGATTTACGATGGTGGGCTAAAAAAGATCGTTCTATTTGCGATCGCGTTTTAGATTTAGTAGAAGCAACAATTGCTAATCCTACAGAGGGTATTGGTAAACCCGAAAAACTTAAATATTTACCTGGTTCGAGATGGTCGAGAAGAATTACCCAAGAGCATCGATTAGTTTATCAAATTAGTTCGGATAAAATTATTTTCCTTCAATGTAGATATCATTATTAACATTTTCCTATAGCTAATACGGCATTTTGTCCGCCAAAACCGAAACTAAAGCACATTGCATGGTTAATTTTTTTATCCCGACGAGATTGAGTTACAAAATTAAGGGGAAATTCAGTATTTCTCAAGCCGATGCAGGGTGGTAAATATCCTTGTTCCATCGCCATTAAAGATAAAGCCGTACCGATCGCTCCTGACGCGCCTAAAGTATGTCCTGTTGCTCCTTTAGTGGAACTTACTGCTATTTCTGGAGAAAATAAATATTTAATTAACCCTGCTTCATGGCGATCGTTGAGAGCAGTACCAGTACCGTGAGCGTGAATGTAATCGATTTCATCTGGTTTTAAATTGCTGCGTGTCAAACATTGTTTAATGGCGATCGCCCCAGTACTACTTTGAGAGTCGGGAGAACTAATATGATGTGCGTCGCAAGTCAAACCAAATCCTAAAATTCTGCCGTAAACTCTTGCTTGACGCTGCCGTGCTGCGCTGGCGGTTTCTAAAACCAAAATTGCTCCTCCTTCTCCCAAGACTAAACCTTCTCGACTACGATCAAAGGGATAACAACCCGTTGTGGCTAATGCTCCCATGCGCTCAAATCCCGCCAGAGATAATTTAGTAATTGGGGCTTCTACCGCTCCTGCGATCGCTCTTTGGCATTGCCCCGTAGCGATTAATTCGTATGCCCTGGCGATCGCCCAAATTCCCGTAGCACAAGCCGCCATTGGTGCTAGCACTGGTGCTATCGTCCCCAAATAAGTAGCTGTAGCCACTGCACCGCGATCGGGTAAAGTATTTAACCAGTTATCAGGAGGAATATCTTTAATTTGAGTTGCCAGTCGTTCCCAATTTCCCTGACAACCCCGACTCGAACCGATTACCACCCCGCAGTCTGGTAGAGGAGTTGATAAGTTGGCATCTTGTAAAGCAGCACTTACCACCAATTGAGTTATATCTTCTAAAAATATCGGAGTGCGATCAATTAATCCCAAAGGATAAGCAGGAAGTTCGGCAAAAGGTTGACTCAACTCAATCCCCGACTTTCCTGCCAATAAACCATCCCAGGTTTCCTGTAAATTACCGAGACAGGATAATAATCCTATCCCAGTTACTACCACTGCTTCTGAATTCTGAATTCTAGATTCTGAATTCTGCATTTACTTTTGCAAATTTTCAATCCCTTGTGTTACCTTCGCCGTAGCAATGCGATCGCCCTGTTTGATGCTATCGACTATATCCATTCCTTGGGTTACTTTACCAAATACCGCATAGTCGCCATCTAAAGAAGGTAAATCTTCTAAAGCAATATAAAACTGAGAAGAAGCCGAATCTGGCATCATTGAACGAGCCATAGCAATTACACCGCGATCGTGTTTGAGAACTACCGAAGAGCCGGGTAGTTTGGCTTTACTATAGGTAGGTTCGCTATCTCCATCTAATTTAATTTCTAAAGGAACACGACGTTCTGCACCAGTTTCTGGATCGAGAAATCCCCCCGTACCCAATTGTCCACCAAAATTAGGGTCTTTGCCTTGAGGATCTCCCCCTTGCGCTACAAATTCAGGAACGACTCGGTGAAATACCAAGCCATCATAAACACCCCGATCTACTAAATCGACAAAGTTACCCGCAGTTATCGGTGCTTCTGTGCCATTCAGTTCAATAACGATGGGAGATTGCTTTCCCTGTACTGTCAATTCTACCGTTGCCATACCGTTGAGTTGCGGTAAATTATTATCCATTTGTTGTTTATTTGTATTAACGGCGATCGCTTCTGGCTGCGATTGAATATCAGATGCATCTGACTGAGAAGTATTATTAGCTGATGTGCTACAACCTCCTAACAGCAGACTACCAATTAAGATTAATGAAACTAGATTGAGTAACCAAACGCCGGTTTTTGATGTCATGTAGCCTCCTAGCAATAAACCATCAATCAAAACTAACCCAACCAGATTAATTGAGCCTAAATTAACTTTTCTTAGTATATTTCTAGGCCAATTGTCGCTTATGATACCGACATTTTTCATTTTGTGATCATTTTCTAATCAAAGATTTAAGAAAGTGATTCAAAATATTGGGCAGAAAGGAAAGACAGAGGACTACAATACTTCCCTGCTCTCCGATTACTGTTTACTGTTAAAGTCCTTCTAAGGGAACTTCCAAAAACCTAGCTAATTCTGCACCTTGGTTTTCTAAGGCTGATAGGGCGATGGGTTCTCCTACGCGAGTTAAAGGAACATCGCGGCGTTTTTGGGCGCGTAAATAGAGGGTACGCTTGGGGTTTAATCCTTCTCTAATTTCGGCTCTAATGGATTGAACTTCTTCTATGGGAATCTCTAACTCTACCTGGCGATTTTTGCCTGGAAATCCCCATCGAGAGATTTTAACTTTACCAGTATCTTTATTAAATTCGTTATAGCCTCCACCTACATCCCAAGAGATTAGTAGCCAGAGATAAATCGCCAGAGATACACCAGCTACACCATAGAAAGTAAGAGCTACTCCTTGAGGTACGAATTGTAAACTACTGGGGTCAGAAACTATCAATAAATTTATTTTCAGGTAACTAGATAATCCTGCAAGTAAAAATCCTATTCCCCCCATAGTAACTACAGTGGCCCACAGATAGTTACTAAATCGACGTGCGCCTAAAATATCTTGTTTAAAAACTTGATCCCTACTTGCCATCATTACATTTAAGTTTTGATTTGAATTTTGATTTTACGGTCATCAATATATTTTGCTGGATTTGAGAGCTATTTTCCCATTCAGGCAGCAGAATTTTAAATTACTCAATTAGCTCTCAAATGGGTTCTATAAAAAAATTTATGAGTGAGATTGTATATTTATGTTAAAACTTTGCTAATTTATTTAAAGGTTACTCGTAGGCTGAAACTCTCGATTTATTAAGATAGGTATTGTAGTTTAAGCCTAAAAAGCCCTAGTTTCGTTTTATTTTAAAAAATGTTACGTTAAATTTTGGATGTTAGCTCAACTGTAACCAAATATTTAAGGGCAGTTTGGCCCATGATAAAGAAATTTACCAAGTAATCTGGTAAAGTTTTATAAAACTAGACAGTTCTCAACAATTAAGTTGCTGAACTTGTCTGAGGCATGATAAAAACGTACATTTTGAGAAATCTTGCAATATTAGTGGTAATTTAGGCAAGAGGATAGAAACATATGACAATAGCAGTAGGACGCGCACCAGCATCAAGAGGCTGGTTCGACACCCTAGATGACTGGCTCAAACGCGATCGCTTTGTCTTTGTAGGCTGGTCGGGAATATTACTTTTTCCCTG
>JBHJNX010000205.1:0-15966 GCA_050330335.1 Pleurocapsa sp.
TTAACATTCTGCTTACCAAACTACATTGACTATGGTAAGCTAAAGTCGTACTAATGTCAAGTCCCCACCCCCCTACTAGGGGGGATAGAGGGGGGTTTTAAACCCATTTTTCTGATAAACAACGAAGGAGTATTGACAACTTTGGGATTTTGGGGAGCTAAAGATGTCATCGGTAAGTCTCTTTCTACTATCGAACCATATGTGCTTAAGTGTATTACAGATGTTGAAGCTATTTCCATCCCCAAACATCAATGGGAAAATATATCTACGGCTATTTTAAGTCACGCCAGACAAACCCAAAAAATGATGTGTATTATTCGTAGATCCCGAGTACATCAGCGTTTATGGCTATTATTACAGTGGTTGGCTCGAAAGTTTGGCCGAATTATTGAGGAAGGAATACTAATTAATTTTCAAATTACCCATCAAGATTTAGCTGATGCCATTGGTACTACTAGAATTACCGTAACCAAAATTCTCAATCAATTAGAACGAGATGATTTGATTTTACGTCCTCGGAATAAATGTATTGTTTTGTTGTAGTGAGTGGTCGATAGGAGATATCTATCAATACTTTCAGATAAGTAACTGGGCGAAATTAAACATAAAATAAAAACTTTTATTTCTCCACGGTCGTCACAAGCTCGGGAGGAAACCTGCAAAGACGCGACCTCCCCTGCTCCCGTTGCCCTTCCTGCTACTCCTTCGGCGATATAATCAATTATGTTTAGGTTTTTAGTAGGTGACTTTAATGGATAGAAAAAAGTACCGACAGCATCAATTTCCAGATCTTTGATATTGTCGGCAACAATTCTTAACTTATTGTTTTTTGCTTAAATCAAATTCTTCTAAATAATAAGATTCATCAACTTCCACCAACCGCTTTTTGTTTTCCTTTGGCTCAAAAGTCTTGCCTGGTTCTGGCGGCTTGGGAGTATCAGGATTATCTTCTCCAAAGTCTCCACCACCACCGTCACTAGAATTAAACAATGAGAATAGCCAAGCTACTAGCAGACCAAATAAATAGGCAGATGCTAGAAGGGTAAAAAGTCTGAATGCTATTAAAGACATAATTTCTCTTTTCGTACCACCAAGAGGGAGTTTGAGGAAATCTGCACATCCTAATTATAAAGTAATTTTAATTATTATTTAGACGTTGCATTTTTTTCGTTGGATTGATTAAGCAGTTGGATTACTCTACTTGTCGCTGGCAGATTAATACAGTTTCCCGATTGCCTTTAGTAAAGTCAGAAGTAGCAAGTAGAAGCTAATGACTAACGACTAATGACCAATGACTGATTACTGCCCAATCTTAAATCTGTCTACTACCAAAAAATTTTAAGTTATATCTAATTATTCTAGAAGTCAGAGACTTTATTGATTTAACTAATTATTATTAATTAGATTTCTAAGACAATAACTGATGAATAAGCAAGCAACCTCGACTTCTAGCCATTGCGTCGATTATAGTTCCATTCAATCTTTACCAAAAGTTTTTCAGATCGCTGCCGATAACTTTAGTGAGATCGTGGCACTGCAAGACCCTCATGTTACCCCAGAAGTTGTCTTAACTTACGGACAATTAAATAATTTGATTCAACAGTTTGCTACTGGCTTACAAGTTTTGGGAGTCAAAGCACAAGACAAAGTTGCTTTATTTGCTGATAATAGTCCTCGTTGGTTTGTTGCCGATCAGGGAATTATGACCGCAGGAGGAGTAGATGTAGTTCGTTCTTCAGCAGCTGAAACCCAGGAATTAGCATATATTTTAGAAAATAGTGACAGTACTAGCTTAGTAGTTGAAAATTTACAAATTCTGGCTAAATTACACTCTTATTTAGCCAATTTACCCATTAAACTCATCGTTTTACTTTCCGATGAAACTCCGAATACAGAAGCAACAATTCAAACTGTTAATTTTCCACAATTAATAGAATTAGGTAAAAATAATCAACTTCAATCAGTAGAACAAACTAAAGATACTCTAGCAACCCTACTCTACACTTCTGGAACTACAGGTAAACCCAAAGGAGTGATGTTGTCTCATGGAAATTTATTACACCAGGTAAATCATATAACCACTGTATTTCAGCCCCATTCGGGTGATGTATTACTATCGATTCTCCCTAGTTGGCATTCTTATGAACGTGCTGCCGAATATTTTTTCTTATCTCAAGGTTGCACGCAAATTTATACGAGTATTCGCCACTTTAAAAAAGACCTTAAAGAATTTAAACCTACCTACATGGTAGGCGTTCCCCGTCTGTGGGAATCTCTTTATGAAGGCATCCAAAAACAGCTACAAAGCCAGTCAAAATCGCAACAAAAGTTAGTTAAGTTTTTTCTCAAACAATCTGAAAGCTATATTATTGCCAAACGAATCGCCGAAAATCTCAGTTTAGACCACTTTAATGCTTCTTCCTTACAACGGGCTGCTGCCGACTTAAAAGCCGGTACTCTAGCACCGATTCACGCCCTAGCCGATCGCTTGGTTTATCGTAAAATTCGTGATGCAGTAGGTAATATCCAAGCTGTATGTAGCGGTGGTGGTTCTCTAGCTAAATATCTCGATGATTTTTATGAAACAATTGGTATTGCCGTCTTTGTGGGTTATGGCTTGACGGAAACCTCTCCCATTACTAATGCTCGTACTCCCCAGCATAATCTTAGAGGTTCAGCAGGTAGACCCCTTCCTGAAACCGAAATTAAAATTGTCCATCCCGAAACCCGCGAAACTCTAGCCACAGGAGAAAAGGGTTTGGTTTTAATTCGCGGTACTCAAGTCATGCAGGGGTATTATAATAACTATGAAGCTACAGAAGGCGCGATCGATAGCGAAGGTTGGTTTGACAGTGGAGATTTGGGCTTATTAACCCCCACAGGAGATTTAGTTTTAACAGGTCGGGCAAAAGATACTATTGTCTTGACTAATGGAGAAAATATCGAACCCCAACCTATTGAAGATGCTTGTGTACGCAGCGTCTATATCGACCAAATGGTGTTAGTAGGGCAAGACCAGCGATCGCTTGGAGCGTTAATTGTACCTAATTTAGAAGCTCTTTCACAATGGGCGACTGGCAAAAATTTAAATCTCAATCTACCCAACCCCGAAAGCACTGCCGAAGAAATAGCTCAAAGTGACATTAATAACCAAGCAATTAAAGATCTATTGCGCCAAGAACTAAATCGAGAAGTCCAAAATCGTCCCGGCTATCGTCCTGATGATCGCCTTGGTGATTTCCGACTGATCTTAGAGCCATTTTCCCAAGAAAACGGTATGATGACCCAAACTCTCAAAATAAAACGTCCAACGGTGACAGAACGCTATCAACACCTAATCGATGAAATGTTTGCGACCAATAGTAAATAACAAGTAATTAATAGTCGAATGGGTATTGATCAATGTCAAATGTTCAATGAACTGACCGTTGACCATGGGAAATTAAAGGTTAAAACAGAAAAGGTTAAAAATTCAGTAAGTAATTAATTGATGGAAATTAGTTGCTTGTAATATTTAAGCCGCCAGCAGTTAAATTGTGAAAATTAACTTAGGAGTCAATTAAATTATGGATTATACCAACTCTAGTAGCTTATTATTGAAACGCCCTGTAACCATAAAAGCTATTGTCACTGCTAAATGGAAAGAAGAAGTACAACAACAACTGCAAAATCAAATTGGTCAATTAGACCAGCAAATGCAACAAATTCAAATGCAGGGGCAAAGAACTATGGAAGAAATTCAAAAGAAAGCCCCACAGCCTGGAAATCAGCAAGTATCAAAACAAATAGAGAGTATTCAAGCTCAGGTTAACCAAAAGAAAAGTGAGATGCTCGATAAAAAAAATCAATTCTTGCAACAACTACAGCAAATACAGTTATTAGAATTAGATAAAGAAGTCGTCCAAGCACAAATGGAAAGCTTCTTTCGTATAGAAAAAGGAGATAATCTAGTTAAAAAACTTAATGTAGAAGTAGTGCTGCGAGATGGAGTAGTTGAAGAAATTCGCGGTGAACTCTAGATTTTATTAATAGCTACTAGCCATTTGCTCTTAGCTATTAGCCACTCATTTATTTCTTAAATCTTTTTAACTATTCTTGTTTCTTATAAACGTTAGCCTGAAAAGGAATACACAATTATTGGTCTGCAAAAGAGGAAGCAAGATTGAATACTAATGCGATCGCGACAGCGACTACCGAAGGTCTCGCCCGTAGTCCTGTTAAGGTTATTTGTTTGGGTGAAATATTACTTGATTGTCTGGCCAATGAGTTGGGCAAATCTCTAGAAACAGTCTCATCTTGGACTTCATATCCAGGAGGCGCACCAGCTAATGTCGCTTGTGCTTTAGCTAAATTAGGCACTCCTGCGGCGTTTATCGGTTGTGTGGGTGAAGACAATTCAGGCCGAGAGTTGGTTGAGTTACTAGATTCTGTAGGAGTTAAAACCACTGGTATTCAATATCATGCTGATGCTCCTACCAGAGAGGTTTATGTTTTGCGATCGCACAGTGGCGATCGCACTTTTGCGGGTTTTGGCGAGCGACCCCGCGTCGACGAAAGGCGCAAACGGGGCGTACAAGCTTTTGAGGAAACCTCAAAAGACAGCCCCTTGGGAACGCGCGAGTTTGGCGAGCGTCAACCCGATGAATTTGCCGATGCTTTTCTTCAAGCAGATAAATTACCTCCTGAATTATTTTTAGAAGCAGAATTTTTAGTTTTAGGCACTTTAGAACTTGCTTATCCCCAGACGAGAGAAGCTATATTCCGAGCTTTGAAATTAGCCGAAGAATATCATCTTAAGGTAGTTTTAGACATCAATTGGCGACCCATGTTCTGGCGTGATCCTTCTGAAGCATTGCCCATTATCGAAAAGTTGTGGGAATATGTCGATTTTCTTAAACTAGCTGAAGAAGAAGCTCAATGGCTATTTAATACGGCCGATGCGGGAACGATTTCCTATCATCTGGGTTCGGTAGAAGGGGTCTTAGTCAGTAATGGAGATGCCAATGTCAGCTACTGTATTAACGATATTGAGGGGATAGTAACTCCTTTTTCGGTTAAGGTCGAAGATACTACTGGGGCGGGAGATGCTTTTTTGGCCGGCTTTATTCATCAATTATGTCAGATTAAAATGGATAGTCTAGATGATGCCAGAGTCGTCAAAGAAATCGTCACCTATGCTTGTGCTGTAGGAGGTTTAACTACTACTCAACCTGGAGCGATCGCCGCTCAACCCAGCCGAGCCGAAGTGGAAGCTTTTTTGGAGGAGCGATCAAAGTTAGTCTAAAAAGCAGAAAGAGAGCCGACGACTTGCCGTGTTTCGTCTCGACTCTCTAATTCTGGTTCGCTCCTCACACGCCTGAGATTATATCCAATTAGCTCGTGTTTGTCAACAGCCAAAAAACTTAATTTAAAAGTTAGAATAAGCGGTCAATTGGGAATTATAGCCATGATAAAGATCGAAATGATACTCGACATGGAAATTAAAACTTTGCTAGGTATCGATGGCTATACTTTACTCGTCGGTGATTGCTCTAATAATTTGTATTGCTTGAGTATTATTGATAACAAAGCTCAAGTATATGAATGTGAAGGGATTTATCCAAATTTGAAGGCTGCTAACCAAAGGGGGTACTCCGTAATTCGCACCTTGGAGTCTTTAAGCCAAAATTCTTCATCTTAACCATACTGATGAGAAGTTTTAAGCATTTAAATATTATTTATGGATCAAATTGAAAACTGCTGTGTGTTATGGGCTAGGGTTTCAAGCTCTTAAATTTCTTTGATCGCTCCAGTACTGTTAGCTACATACTGTACTAAATTAAAAGTGGGATTATTCAACATAAATGTCGGGCTGGAATCCCTATTCTTCTACAAGGCCCGACCAATAGATAAAACATCGCTTTGGGCGATACCACCTAAATTATAGTTAGTTGACTAAAAAATTCATCAAGTCTACAATGATTATATGTTCTGTTTTTGGCTTACCAGCCCAAATGTATTGCAATGTCCCAAGACAAGTAGGAGCTACTTATAAGTCTCTGTGGACTAAAGTTAAGCAAAATATAGAAGCCATTAAAACTGGTAGAACCAAGAAAAGATACAAATGGTTAGATCGAGTACCTAAGTTTGCTTCTAGAACTTGTACTTTAAATTATAAAAGAGATTATTCTTTTGTAAAAGATAAAGTTAGTTTGATTACTTTGTCTGGCAGAATAAAAGTTAATTATTCTGGGTATTCTAAACACTTAGAACTAATTAAAAAGAGTGCAAAAATAGGTGCAGCTAAAATTTGGTATGACCAAGGTAAAAAGAATTATTATTTATTAGTTAGTTTGAATTTAGAAGTACCAGAAATTAAGCCCGAAGACATCAAACAAATTAAAGGTGTTGATGTCGGACAGCGTTATTTGGCTGTTGCAACTAATCCCCAAAATCAGACCCAGTTTTTCTCTGGCAAACAAGTCAGACATAAGGCTAATAAATACCATAAAGCTAGAAAAACTCTACAGCAGAAAGGCACTCGTTCAGCTAAAAGAAGATTAATATCTTTGTCTGGAAGAGAGAGACGGTTCACTGCTGATGTTAATCATTCGATTAGCGCGCGTATAGTTTCTGCCTCAACTTTGATTGGATTAGAAAACCTGAAACATATTCGTCAAAGGACTAATCGCCCAAGTAATAAAAAAGCGCACCGCCCGCGCCGAGGTCTCCTCGGCGTAAGGACGGAGCAAGAAGCTAGTGTAAAGCAAAGAAGAGCTAACCAAAATCAGTCCAAATGGGCTTTTGCCGAGTTACATTCATATTGTGATTACAAAGCAATATTGTCTGGCTCTCTAGCGGTAAAAGTACCAGCACAACTAACAAGTCAGTGTTGTCCTAAATGCGGTCATGTTTCTCAAGAAAACCGACCAAACAAAAGACTAATATTTAGATGTGTTGCTTGTCACCATACTTTGCATTCGGATCTAGTTGGAGCGAGAAACATAACACTAAGAACGTTGCTCTTGAGGCAAGACTTTGAGAGTACGGGGCGAATTTCAGCTGTCCCTAGTGTGTCGCACGAAGAAACCAAAGCTAATTACCTTTCGAGGTTTTTAGAATTGCGGTGGAGTGCAGATGCAATCCCCACCTTCAGCGTGAGCAAGGCGGGGTAGTTGAATTGTGATATTAGATAATCAAGTTGCTCCTGCAAAACTCGATAATAAATTTAGCAATCTTCAAGGTGATACTCATCAGCCAGGCACTGAAACCATTGCCCTCGATGTGGAAGGGATGAAATGTGCAGGTTGTGTTAAAGCTGTAGAAAAACAACTAGAGCAACATTCAGGTGTCATATCTGCTTGCGTCAATTTGGTCACGGCAGTGGCGGTAGTAGAATATGAAGCAACGGCAGTTAAACCAGAAACCTTTGCTGAAAAACTAACTCAAACGGGTTTTCCCACTCAGATCAGACAAAGCGATCGCTCTATCCAACAAGCAGCAGCAGAAAATGCGGCGAAACGCCAGCAGCAACAACGACGACAGTTGCAGCAATTAATTACGGCGATCGTTTTATTAATCTTTTCTGGTATCGGTCATCTCAATCATATCGGGTTGCCCTATATTCCAGTCCTGAGCAATATTTGGTTTCATTTTGCCCTAGCAACTCTAGCATTATTAATTCCAGGGCGATCGTTGTTAATTGATGGTTGGCGCAGTTTATCTCACGGAATGCCCAATATGAATACTTTAGTGGGTTTGGGGACTGCGAGTGCTTATTTATCTAGCTGCGTGGCCTTAGTATTTCCCTTACTGGGATGGGAATGCTTTTTTGACGAACCTGTAATGTTATTGGGGTTTATTTTATTGGGGCGTACTTTAGAAAGCAAGACAAGAAACCGCGCTACTTCGGCTTTAGAAAAATTAATTTCTCTCCAGCCCGCGATCGCCCGTTTGCTCGGTACGAAGCACAACCCAGCAGAAACGGAAATTACTATTCCTGTTGAACAGGTAAAAATTGGGGAGTGGTTGCGGGTATTACCTGGGGATAAGATTCCTGTAGATGGCAAAATCGTTGACGGCGAAACTACCGTAGATGAATCAATGCTGACGGGAGAATCAGTAGCAGTTATCAAGCGATCGCCCGATGTGGTTCGAGCGGGTACGATTAATCAATCGGGAACGATTACTATTGAAGTTACTGGCATTGGTCAAGATACTGCCTTAGCAAAAATTATCAATTTAGTAGAAACAGCACAAACTCGCAAAGCACCAGTACAACAATTAGCGGATACGGTAGCCGGTTATTTTGCCTATGGCGTAATGGCGATCGCAACTGCAACTTTTCTGTTTTGGTATTATATCGGCACAAAAATTTGGTCGGAAGTCTTGGTAACTTCCAGTCAGATGATGCACGGGATGGGAGAGGGGATCATAGCTGAAACTACCTCCCCTTTGTTATTGAGTTTAAAAGTTGCGATCGCTGTATTGGTGATTGCCTGTCCCTGCGCCTTGGGCTTGGCTACTCCTACTGCCATTCTAGTGGGTACGAGCATTGGTGCAGAACGAGGTATCTTAATTAAGGGTGGAGATATTTTAGAAACCGTCCATCAACTTAATACAGTTGTCTTTGATAAAACCGGTACGTTAACTATCGGTCATCCTCAAATTACCGATGTCATTCCCCTGACTGATCTTACTCCAGAGCATCTGTTACAGTTGGCAGCATCGGTAGAAAGCGGTAGTAACCATCCCCTAGCAACAGCGATTGTTACTCATGCCCGCCATCGGGAATTACCTCTTTTAGCAGCCCAGGAGTTTGATAGCGTTATTGGTTTGGGAATGTCGGCACAAGTCGCAGGAGAGTCGATCTATTTAGGTAATCAAGAATGGCTGAAAAGACAACAGATACCCATTACTGCCGAAGCAGAATTAAAAGCTGAATCTCTGGCACAACTAGGTAAAACAGTAATTTATTTAGCACAATCAGGAACTTTAACCGGATTAATTGCCCTAGAAGATAGCTTGCGCCCCGATGCTGCTGTTACTATAGCTCGACTACAACAAATGGGCTTAGAAATAGTCTTGTTAACTGGCGATCGCCAAGAAGTAGCTGAGGCGATCGCTTCATCGTTACATTTAGATCGAGTCATAGCTGAAGTTAAACCCGAAGGTAAAGCCGAAATCATTAAGTCTTTACAACAATCATCAAAAATTGTAGCGGCGATCGGCGATGGCATCAACGATGCACCAGCATTAGCTCAAGCAAATATAGGCATTTCTCTACAATCTGGCACTGATATCGCCATGGAAACTGCCGATATTGTCTTGATGCAAAATAAACTATGGGATGTAATTGAGTCAATTCAACTCAGTAAGGCGACTGTTAACAAAATTCGCCAAAATTTAGCTTGGGCATTAGCATATAACATCATCGCTATTCCCATCGCCGCAGGTGTATTATTACCCCAATTTCATTTATTACTCTCTCCCGTTTGGGCTGCGGTAGCTATGGCATCGAGTTCCATAATTGTAGTCACCAATTCCATTTTGCTGAATTGGAGTTTGAGTTTGTCACACACCCCTGGTTAATTGCATCACAATGGGGACATTATAGGTAATAAGTAATAAGTAAAAACTGAGAGCAGGCCTCTGTTTGCTGCTAGGGGCAACGAAGGGATTTTTGACTTCAAAAAATAGTCAATCGTGATTGTCTTTTTGCTTCATACAACACCAAGGACGCAGCGATCGCCACATTTAAAGATTCTACTTGATTGTCTAAAGGAATTGTTACTCGTTCGTCAGCTAGATCGATTAAGTCTGGCGATAATCCTGCCCCTTCATTACCCAATAAAATCAAACTAGGGCGATTAAAATCTAAGTCCCAATAATTTTTAGACCCTTGCGATATAGTAGCAATTACTCGTACCCCTTGTTGTTGATGTTGTCGTACTACTGTTGGTAAATCTTGCCCCGTAGCGATGGTCAAACGAAACCATTCACCAACTGAAGCCCGCAATACTTTAGGATTGTTAATATCTACACTTTCAGTACTCAGCCAAAGACCATCCACTCCAGTAGCTACAGCAGTACGAATAATCGTACCCAAATTACCAGGGTCTTGTAACCTTTCTACAGCCAAACCCAAACGAGTTGAGGAAATCTCTGGTATTGTTGAAACCCTAAAAGGTGCAATAGCGACCACTCCATCGGGATTGATGGTTGTGGCGATCGCGTTTAAGACTTCTGAACTGACCAATTGAATTCTAGTCTCTCTGTGAGTCAAAATTCCCCATAATTGCCGATGATTTTCTCGCCAGCGATCAGTGCAAAAAATAATATCTAGCTTATAATCGACTTGACAAGCTGCAACAATTAAATTTGTACCCTCTAAAAGTAACAAATTTTGCTTTTGTCGTTCTTGATGGCGATGCAGTTTGCGTACCTGTTTGATTAATGGATTTTTAATACTAGTGATGATTGTTTCCACTGGCTCTTGACGAAAAGCACTCAGCAAAGTAATACTTTTGGTTGCGAGTCATGCGGAACTCGGGACTTGAACCCGAATATTCGTAATGAACACTAGAATCTGAATCTAGCGCGTCTACCAATTCCGCCAGTTCCGCTTGTCAATTAAACACACAAACCCATATTATTGTCGATCTGTTTTTAGATGTCAAATAACAAAATAAAAGAATTTCTCAGTCCATTAGTTAAATTTTCTTAGTATCAGCGAGGACAAAGCTATTAACTCTATTTCCAACCTAACACAAACTCCAGCCACCACCGAAGAATCCCAACCAATATTAGAAATATGGGGGCGTGCTTCTCTTCAAGGAGAAGTGCAAATTAGCGGTGCGAAAAACTCTGCCCTAGTTTTAATGGCAGGTTCGATCCTTTGCCCAGGAGATATCAGACTATGTAATGTACCTAATTTAGTTGATATCAAGCGTATGGGGCATATTTTATCAGCATTAGGACTAAAAATTCAGCAACATGGCAATATATTAGATATTAATGCTCGTGACATTAATCCAACCAAAGCTCCCTATGACGTAGTATCTCAGTTAAGAGCGAGTTTTTTTGTCATCGGACCCTTGTTAACTAGATTTGGAACAGCCCGCGTACCTCTGCCAGGAGGATGCGCCATAGGTGCTAGACCAGTAGATTTGCACGTTCGTGGCTTACAAGCTATGGGGGCTAATGTTCACATCGAGTCAGGTATCGTTCATGCCAACTTGACTGGTAATCAACGCCGCTTACAAGGAGCAAATATTTATTTAGATTATCCCAGTGTCGGGGCGACGGAAACTATTTTAATGGCGGCTACTCTAGCAGAAGGAGAAACCAAAATTGAAAATGCCGCCCAAGAACCAGAAATCGTCGATTTGGCTAACTTTTGCTGTCAGATGGGAGCAAAAATCAAGGGTGCGGGGACAAATACAATTATCATTTCTGGAGTCGAGTGCCTGCACTCTATAGAATACAATGTTATCCCCGATCGCATCGAAGCAGGGACATTTTTGGTAGCAGGTGCAATTACTGGTTCAGAAATCAGTTTATCTTCGGTTATTCCCGAACATTTAGCTCCAATGCTTGCTAAATTAAACGAAATTGGCTGTCAGGTCGCGATCGAGCATCAAGAAGGTCAAATGTTTGGTGGCAATATCCAATCGAGTCGCCTACGCATCATTCCTGGTGAATTGCAGGGTACGGATCTTGAAACTTTACCCTATCCGGGCTTCCCTACAGATATGCAAGCACAATTTACTGCTTTACTCAGTATTGCCGAAGGTAATAGCGTCATTAGTGAAACTGTATTTGAAAATCGCTTGCGTCACGTAGCCGAGTTACAACGTATGGGAGCAGATATCCGCGTTAAAGGTCATCATGCGATCGTCCGAGGCGTACCATTTTTATCCGGCGCACCAGTGATGGCTACGGATCTCAGGGCATCTGCGGCACTGGTTTTAGCTGGTTTGGCAGCAGAAGGTAAAACTACGGTACGGGGACTACATCATTTAGACCGAGGTTATGAAAACCTAGAAGGGAAATTTCGTGATCTGGGAGCGCAATTAAAACGGATTGTTCCTACCGTTGGCTCGAATTAATTAATTAAGTAAATATACTTAAATACGGGATGAGAAAATTAAGTTAATTCATTTACAATTCTCAATGTCCCGTACTTTTTATGCGATAATTTTTTACAGATATTTAATATTTTGCTTAATATCAAGCAATGGATAAGCCAGCTAAAGAAAATACTCTCAATGAATCAGCTAAGGAAAAAACTTTAGCTGAACAAGCCCCTGCCAGTTACGAATGCCGCTCTTGCGGTTATGTTTATGTTCCTAGCAAGGGAGATAATCAAAATAATATTCCACCAGGAACGCTATTTACCGATTTACCTAATGATTGGCGTTGCCCTGTTTGTGGCGTTCGTAAAACTCAATTTACTAACATTGGTGCTGTAGGCGCACCTTCTGGATTTGCAGAAAATTTAGATTATGGTTTGGGAGTTAATCGCTTAACTCCCAACCAGAAAAATCTTTTAATTTTTGGTGCTTTAGGATTGGGGTTTTTGTTTTTTATTAGCTTATATGCTCTAAACTAATTATCTTATTGCTGAGTTGATAGAGCTTAAGCTGCTATTGAATTAAAGAGCCAACTTAAATTTTCTGTCAGACAATAGGAAGAGAGATAGCACTATAAAATCAATCCCTAGTTTTAAAAAAAACTTGACTTCCGTCAATTAAGAGCGATCGCTTGTGGTTTAAATATTAAATAGTTAAAAGATGTTTATGAATTTATGTTTCAAAAGTTAAAACAAATAGTTATTCTATTCGCTGTCAGTTTACTTTGTATTAGCTGTAGCAGTATGCCTTCAATTGAAGCCAATCCCTGGAAAATCATTACTTTGCCCACAGAAGCAATTTTTTCAGATGTAGCTTTTACTACAGATCCCAATCGCGGCTGGCTGGTTGGTACTCAGGCTACTTTGTTTGAAACCACCGATGCAGGCGACTCCTGGCAGGAAAAAACTCTCAATTTGGGAGAAGAAAAAGTGTCCCTGTCCGCAATTAGCTTTCACGGCAATGAAGGATGGATTGTAGGTAAGCCTTCAATCTTACTTCATACTGAAGATGGCGGCGATAGTTGGTCAAGAATTCCTTTAAGTACCAAACTACCGGGTGCCCCTGATGGTATTGTCGCTTTGGGAGATAATACTGCCGAAATGGTCACCAACTTGGGTGCAATTTATAAAACTACTGATGGTGGGAAAAATTGGCAAGCATTAGTAGAAGGTGCAGTAGGAGTAGCGCGCAATATCCATCGTTCTGAGAATGGTAAATACGTTGCTGTCTCTGCCAAGGGAAACTTTTTTTCTACCTGGGAACCTGGTCAGACAGAGTGGACTCCCCATCAAAGAACTTCTTCTCGTCGTTTGCAAAATATGGGCTTTAGTGATGACGAAAGTCTCTGGTTATTAGCCCGTGGCGGTCAAATTCAGTTTAGCGAATCGGACAGTTACGAAGAATGGCAAGAACCAATCTATCCAGAGTTTTCCACGAGTTGGGGATTTCTTGATGTTGCTTATCGTACCCCAGATGAAATTTGGTTGTCTGGAGGAAGTGCTAACTTATTACGCAGTACTGATGGTGGTAAGACTTGGCAAAAAGACAGAGATGTCGAAGATATTCCTTCTAACTTCTATAAAATAGTCTTTGTTAACCCAGACAGAGGTTTCGTGTTGGGAGAACGAGGTACATTACTCAAATATCAACCCGAAACAAAGGCAGCCTAATCACGGATAGTTGTTCGGGGGTACTTTTGTTTCGTATTATGTAAATTACCGTTTAAAACTTTTGTATTTGGAGAGAGATATTTCATGGCAGGTACTACTGGAGAACGTCCATTTTCTGATATCGTCACCAGCATTCGCTATTGGGTAATCCATAGCATTACCATCCCAATGCTATTTATAGCTGGATGGCTCTTTGTTAGCACTGGATTGGCTTATGATGCTTTTGGTACTCCCCGTCCTAATGAGTATTTTACTCAAGACAGATTAGAGCTACCCATCGTGAGCGATCGCTTTGACGCATCCCAACAAATTAAAGAATTTAACAAATAAGTCAAAAAAGTTATTGATAACAAAAATAGGTGAAAGATCATGACAAGTAATAATCCCAATCAACCAGTTTCCTATCCCATTTTTACGATTCGATGGGTAGCAGTTCATACCCTAGCAGTTCCCACTGTCTTCTTTTTAGGAGCGATCGCTGCTATGCAGTTCATTCAAAGATAAATAAATAGGAGTGACCAAATCATGGACAGAAATCAAAATTCCAACCGACAACCTGTAGAACTAAACCGCACTTCTCTTTATCTGGGATTGCTGTTAATTGCTGTTTTAGGCATTTTATTCTCTAGTTACTTCTTTAACTAGATTGCATAGAAAATAATTTCTTCACAACTCATTTTGGTTTAGTTTACCTGGCAAATTTCAAATTGAATGGCGTCAGATAAATGGTTTAATTATTAGCAATAAATAGGAGGTTAATACAAATGTTTGCAGAAGGAAGAATTCCTTTATGGATTGTTGCCACAGTGGCAGGTCTTGGAGTTATTGGTGTAGTTGGTATCTTTTTCTACGGTGCTTATGCTGGTGTCGGCTCTGCTATGTAGAATAGTGCAGTGTCACTATAGCTGAGGCCTATGACCTCAAGAAACACAATTAAATATTGTCACAACCGCCTGTTAACTGACAAAATTTGGCTTTGGATATTATCCTGATCGCTCTCAACTAGAGTTGAGCCATTTATAGTCTATCGGGCGGTATTTTGTTTAGAGAATCGTTTCAAAAAACAGATCGTCTAATTCATAACCTAAAATTTGTGTCATCGATTTTAAGAGCGATCGCCTGACTGGTATGTTTTGCTGTTTGAACCAATTTGATAAGACAAATATTTTATTCATAACGAATATTTCCAAGGCTTCAGGATTGTAAATAATTCCTTCAGTGCGATTAAACTGATGAGGAACTAGCATAGCTGCATAACGGGCTAATTCCCCTGCTTTGGAGTCTAGTAAAAATGGCAACCAAGGGTAAAGGGCATCTAAACGGACAAACCACAATCTGACTTCAGGTATTTCCGATAATTCGCGAGGATCTTCTGGAGTTTGAGGATAAGCGATCTCGAATTGTAATTGCTGTTCGTAACGGGCGATCGCTTGATCTTGAAGTAGTGGCTCGATTACAGTTTGAGCAGGAACTAAATTCAAGCTATTGATAGCATTGATGTCTATGGTAATCTTCAGAGTCATTATGATTTATTTACGTTAACAGCAATCTTATTGAGTTAAAATCTACCTTACTAGCTAGAGGTGGACATTTGTATCTATTTTAAGCTAAAGTGGTAACGACTATGTATAAGTTAAATTCAAATCAGCTTTGCCTATGAAAATTAGGGAGGCAAGCCTAAAGCCGATAAATTCATTAGAAGATGCTTTAACTCGCTGTCAAAACTTAGGAATGCGAGTCAGTCGTCAGCGTCGCTATATCTTAGAATTACTCTGGAAACGAGAAGAACACCTGTCTGCCAGAGAAATATACGATTTGCTTAATCAAGAAGGCAAAGAAATCGGTCACACCTCAGTTTATCAAAACCTAGAAGCCCTATCGGGACAGGGAATTATTGAATGTGTAGAACGCTCTGATGGTAGATTGTATGGTAATATCAGCGATTCTCACAGCCATGTCAATTGTTTGGACACCAATCAAATAATCGATATTCGTATCGACTTACCTCAAGATTTGATTGAGAAAATTGAGGCACAAACTGGGGTAAATATTACTGACTACCGCATTGATTTTTATGGCTACAAAAAGTCCAGACAAGAAGATAAATCAAGAGCAAGTTGATCAAAGTAGTAAATAAGTAATAAGCCATAGCTAATAATTAATTGTATAGATTATCCGATCTT
>JBHJNX010000206.1:0-4454 GCA_050330335.1 Pleurocapsa sp.
GCTTGCAGAGGCGATGCGACGGGGATAGTTCAGCTTACTCTGTTCGATCTAGTTGGCAGCCGATGAGTCAAGAATCCCCCAGTAAAGCGACGCTAGGAGCTTACTGGCGGGAGTGTCAAAAATATATCTAAAAGATCCTGTTGAAGATTAAATTCATACTTTCTTGCCAGCCATCAGTCCCTGGTTGGGAGGCATAAATTATCGAGTCGCCATCAAGTTTGAGTTTCGTTCCTTGATGGGAAGGAATTACCACTGCCAGATCAGCTTGTTCTAACATGGGTAAATCGTTGTGACTATCTCCTAAAGCAATAATCTTGATTTCTTCTTGCCAGCGTTGAGCATAGTACTGTCTTAAATAAGGAAAACAACTGGCTTTATTAAAAGTTCCCATGACATGGTGAAATCTTCCTCCTCTGACGCACTGTAATTCTAGTTCTGCCAGCTTCTGTTGAAACTTCTCTAAGGCGACATCTGTATCGTGCCACAATAATGGCTCGGTTGCTTCTCGGTTCATAGCTTTTTCAGCATCTGAAGCACTAAGGCCAGTCCATTGTCTGACATCTTCTAAAGTGGCATCGGCAAAGCCTTCATAGTTGAGTTGTAACTCTTCTTTGAGCGATCGCAAGCTGTCTAAAAATTCGTGTCTGGGAATTCCTAAATATTGAGTATTCTCGGCAAAGCATACAACTCCGCCATTTTCACAGATAAATGGTTCTCGGTTCTGGAGTTGGTTCCGAATTGCTTGAATTTCGGCTTTAGTTTTACTGGAGTTGAGAATGAGGGGAATTTCTTGCTGCTGCAATCGGGCGATCGCCTGCTGGGCAGGAGTAAATTTATAAGTTTGATGGTCTAACAGTGTGCCATCTAAGTCAGTAACAACAATGTGTCTCATCGGTAATTTGAAATTTAACTTTCTTCGACAGAATTATAATATCAAAGTCATTTTTTCAGAATTAATAGTAGGTTAAGTCCAACGATAGTCTTGCCAAAATTAATAACTCAGGATACATTGCAATTTTTAGAGTTGATTTATTAATTTATTTAAACCATATAGAGATAGATAGACAATTATCAGCATGGTTATCAGTCAAAAAATTACCTATATCCCAGGAGAACAAGCCTCTAATCTAGAATCAAACCATTGGACTAAAATTCGTCATTACGAATACCCAGACTACTATCGATCGCTATTAGAAATTCCCTCAGCAGCCAGACAAAAAATTTTTGACCGCTTGTGTTTTCTTTATGGACAAGAACAAGCTGAACAATATCTACCAGAACTAGAGCGGATCCTGAAAGTTTATTATGCTCACAAACCATTAGAAATCATTAAAGCCGAACAACATTTCAATCCTGCCACTCGCTTTACAGAACGAGATGTTATTTTAATTACTTATGGAGATTTGATTCGCAGCGAAAAAACTTCACCCCTAGCTAGCTTGGTTCACGTCTTAGAGCAAGTACCGGGTTTCAAAAAAGCGATTAACACCCTGCATATTCTCCCCTTTTTTCCCTATTCTTCAGACCGAGGATTTTCGGTGACAGATTTTCGCAACGTGGACCCCAGGTTGGGTTCGTGGCAGGATATTGCTAAGATTGGCGATTCTTATCAACTGATGTTCGATGCGGTTTGCAATCACACTTCATCCCAAAGTAAAGCATTTCAAAAATTACTCAATGGCAATCCTGAGTACAAAGATATTGCTACCGTCTATCGTTCTCCCGATGAATTAAGCCCAGAAGACCGTAAATTAGTCGTTCGTCCCCGCACCAGCGATTTGTTAACCAAGTTTCAATCTATCGATGGCCCGATTTGGGTCTGGACTACTTTTTCTGCCGATCAAATTGATTTAAATTATCGCAACCCCAAAGTCTTATTGTGGGTAATTGAAACCCTGTTACTTTATGTCCGTCGCGGAGCTAATGTAATTCGTTTAGATGCTGTTACTTATCTCTGGCAAATTCCTGGTACTTCTTGCGCTAACTTGCCTCAAACCCATGAAACTATTAAATTGTTTCGCGATATTTTTGATATAGTTGCCCCTGGTGTGGCTTTAATTACCGAAACCAATATTCCTCACCAACAAAATATTGCTTATTTTGGCAACGGGTATGACGAAGCACAAATGGTTTACAATTTTGCCCTGCCACCATTAGTGTTGCATACTTTTTATCGCGAAGATACTACGGCTTTGACTCAGTGGGCCAAACAACTTGAATTTCCCAGCAATGCTTGTACCTATCTAAATATTTTAGATACCCATGATGGTATTGGTTTGATGGGAGTCAAGAATATTCTGACCTCAAAAGAGATCAATTATTTAACCAGTAGAGCTAGAGAACATGGTGCATTTATTTCCTATCGCACGGCAGCAGACAATCAGGAAGAACCTTATGAAATCAATACTACTTGGTTTAGTGCGTTAAATTTTGATGGTGGTAACGAGCCATTAACTTTGCAAATAAAACGCTTTGTGGCTTCTCGCAGCATAGCTTTAGCACTTAAAGGAGTACCGGGAATCTATTTACATGGCTTAATCGGTACTACCAATGATGTGGATACGGTAATTAAAACTAAATCTAAAAGGGATATCAATCGTCAGATAATTGCCGAAACCTCTTTATATGAAGAGTTAAAATTACCCAATTCTAAACTGTCTCAACTGACTTGCTCTTTAGGTAAATTACTTGAAATTCGAGTGCGACAGCGTGGGTTTCATCCTCAAGGAGAACAACAGGTTTTAACTTTCTCCCCACAATGTTTTATTGTCTTGAGAGTTTCTCCTCAAGGAGACGAACATATTTTGACGATAACTAATGTTTGTAATCGAGTTTGTCAGCTAGAAATTCCTCTAACCGAACTTCATTTAGATAACTCTCAATCTAGTATGAGTAAAACTACCCAAGACAATTATTGGTATGATTTGGTCAGTAATCGGGGCTGGCGAGTACAAGAACAAAAAATTTCCCTGACTTTACAACCTTATGATGTGGTTTGGTTACTTCCTTTTGTAGAGCTAGAAAAAAGTATTGACCTGCGGGAGCGACACTAAAAAGTCATAAACTAGACTCACCAATTGCTGTCGCAATATAGTGTTGAGATTAATCAGCTGCGATTAGCCACGCTTTTCCTTATTCCCTAAATTTTGCTCCAGCCTCTTCTACAGCACCGCTGAGATCTTCCCAGGCACTTTGCAGACCAGATTTAAGGCTTTCCCAGGCTGATTCTCCCGCAGCGGTGAATTCTTCTAGTCGTCGATTGACGTTATCCCGCTTGGCTTTTAGGACTTCAATCTGTTCTTCTAATTTGGCTCTGGTATCGGCTCCTGCTTGTTGAGTTCTAGCTTGAAGCTCGTCAATTTTGGCTCCGATTTGACTGAGCCTGGTTTCCATTGTTTGTTGATAAGCTTTTTTGTCTTCCATGATTTTTTCCTCCTGATTTTAGGTTTCTTGTTTGTTTTCAGATTGATTAGAATGAGACTGGTTATCTAACTCATCGAGTTGAGTCTGTATGTTCTCTCGATACTGCTTTATGTTTTCTTTATTGTTCTGCTCACAAGTTCCTCAAATTCTTTACTTAGGCTGATCGTAATTAAAAGTTTATGAACTAACATCCTTCTAAGGGTGTATTTGGGAAAATAAATACCTGATCGGTTTTGATAGATAAATTTAAACTCAATAACAAATTGATGCAGCAGTAAAGGAAAGAGAAAAAAAATTAGCCGAAGAAGCCAATGGGGAGTGGCTAGGGTTGTTTGGTTTACTTGGCTTGTTTGGACTGGCTGGCAGGGGCCAAAGTCGCCAAAGAAAAGTCTCACAACCAGGAGAAGTTAAACACGGAAGTGCTAACTGAGTCCTATCAAGGAATTACAGTTTCTCGACCCTATGCTATAAAGATGACAACTTTTTAAGCATGAAATTAGCAAATAATAGCTCTATCCCTAAAATTAAACATTTAAATACTCAATTTAACAACCAAAGTCTGCTAATTTTGACAGTAGATGACGATCAAGACAACTTATTTTTATCAAACCTGGTACTTTCTTACTTTGAATACCACTTGGTTATCACCGCCAATACTAAAACGGCAATATCTATGGTTAAAAGAGAGCCACCAGACCTAATTTTGCTGGGAATTAATTTCCCAGGCATCGAAGAAATGGACTTTTTTTGCCAACTGAAACAAGATTTGCCAACTCGCTCCATACCGATAATTGTTTTGAGTGCGATCGCCAATCCTGATTATCTGAGTCATCTTTTGCGTTTGGGCTGTGATTATTGCCTCACCAAACCCTATTGGCTAGAAGATTTACAGGAGTTAATTCGCGATTGTGGTCAATTGTTACCCAAGTCTAATTTGTGATTTTTTATAGGAAATAATTGATTTAACTAGGGCGATCGCGATGGTTAATTCATATGTTGAAAAACTATCGGAAAATTTGAAACCTGCTACA
>JBHJNX010000207.1:0-6261 GCA_050330335.1 Pleurocapsa sp.
TCTTTGGGCGATCGCCGTGTGGAAATCGAAACTGGCTATGGCATCGAACCAATCTTACCTAATACTGAAGTCAAAGAAATTATCGATACTAAAATTACTCCAGAATTCAAACAAGGTAACTACGATCGCGGTACTCTAGCAGGTACAAAAGCATTGAGCGATCGCCTAGAAACTGAAATTGATTATAACATTCAAAAATCAAATATTTTAGTAGTGTTTTTCATATTAATTTTAATTGTAATTTGGTTGGATTTCATTTTTCAGAGCTACAGTTTTCCCAGAAAAAAACGTTCCCGACGCAATAGCAATTACAGTAATATTTTCGGTAGTGGAAGTAGTGGCGGTGGTGGCGGTAGTTGGGGAGGCGAGAGCTTTGGTGGCGGAAGTAGTGGTGGTGATGGCAGTGGCGGTAGTTGGTAATTTACTTAACGGTTTTTCCTTCAGTAAAACATATACGATAAGAAGTGATTGTCGTTAAAAAACTAATATTTTTTCTAGCGCGATCGCTTTTTTATTTATTATTCCAAAAATCAAAAAGAATCCACAATTAGATAAATCAGGAGCTAGAGTATCATGTCTACTATTAACGGCACTATTTTTGACGATAATTTAGTAGGAACTAACCAGAATGATTCAATATTTGGTGATGCAGGAGATGATAAATTATTCGGTCTTAATGGTAATGATTTCCTAGACGGTTGGACGGGAAACGATACGCTTTATGGCGGCTATGGTAACGATACCCTATTTGGATATGCAGGTAATGACAACTTGCAAGGAGGTATCGGTAACGACGTTTTAGCAGGAGAATCAGGAGACGATTTGTTGAATGGTTACGGTCACACTGAGTATGAATACGACATCTTAAATGGTGGTACTGGTGCAGATCTGTTTATCCTTGGCGATGCTGCTGGTGCTTATTACCAAGGATATGGTTTTGCAACCATCAGTGATTTTATTTGGAATGAAGGGGATAAAATTCAAGTTTTTGGTAATATTGAGGACTATTCTCTCTACAAAGCTGATGGCAGTACGGATATTTACTATCAAGGTGACTTAATCGGTTATGTAGAAAATACTACTAATATTTTGTTAGAAGATTTTGTTTTTGTCGAATAAGCAAACACTAAAGTCTAGGGAAATTATGGAAGTTAAAAATGTCTACCAAGATCGTGATGGCAAGTGGCATATTGATTATGGCTATAACCATTTAATTGGTTTGGCATTTAGAGTATATGCTGGTCAATTTTTACTGGGTTTAACCATCTTCATATTTCTAATCATACTTAGTATTTTATTTGGTTTTACTCTAGCCAATTCATTACCAGAATCAAAAAATACTCCGTCTTTTCCCTACCTTCAACCAAAATCTAGTTGTAATTCTAAATGATTTCCTGCCTCTTGAAGATAACTAATGTTCACAAATCAAAGAGGATTGCTATATTTAGCCATGAGACAATATCTAGTTTCGACTTTTCTTCAGATGCCACTAGGTGGAGAAACTCAGTATAATCCGACAAATGTTGCTGTTGAGAGAGATACACCGTTCAATCCTATAGTTGTGCTTATCCTACTGTTGTTTGCTGCGGCAGCACTTGCTATTTTGTTCTCACAGCGACGGTAGATTAAGTGTGGCAGAATTTTTCTTACTTGTTATATCAAGTTTGATAAACATTTTGATAAACTCTAGGTAATCGATGCTTAAAACCACAAAGAATTTCCCAAGAAATAGTATTTAATTTATCTGCCCAATCATCAGCAGTAAGAGTAATATTGCCATCAGTACCAATTAAAGTTACGATTTCTCCTGGCCGTAGATCCTCAAAGCCATCGACATCAAGCATCATTTGATCCATAGTAATCGTACCGATTTGGGATACCAACCTGCCTCGAACGATCGCTTGTAACCTTTGGGAAAGATTGCGGGGGACTCCATCGGCATAGCCAATACCCAGCACGGCAACTTTAGTTTCTTTGTCGGTAATATAGCGATGACCGTAACTGACTCCTGTACCCGCAGCTAGGGTTTTAACTTGAGTAATTTTTGCCTTAACTTGCAGTACTGGTTTTAATTTTACTGTAGAACTGAGATGGGGAGAAGGATGAAGACCGTAAAGAGCCAAACCAATCCTCACGAGGTCGTAATGACAAGAGCGATCGCTCAAAGTGGCGGCAGAATTAGCTAGATGTAAATAAGGGGGGTGGATACCACAGCTTTTAAGTTCGGCGATCGCGCTACGAAAACGTTGATGTTGGAGGTTCATCACTGTGGGGTCAGGGTCGTCAGCGGTTGCTAAATGAGAATATACGCTTTTTAAACGAAGATTTGGTAATTTTTGAACTAACTCAACAAATTCTTTAGCTTGCTGCCAATCAGTACCCAAACGGGACATTCCCGTATCTAATTTGAGATGAACTGGTAGAGTTGTGCCGGTTTTCTGTAAGGTTTCGGAAAAGATCAGGGCTTGTTGGGGATGACAAATAGTTGGTTCGAGTTGCCAAGCCGCTACAGCTTTAATATCTTCTGGGGCGTTAATTGCTCCTAAAATCAGGATGGGAGCATTAAGTCCTGCTTGACGTAATTCTACCCCTTCTACTAAAGTTGCGATCGCTAAAGAACTAGCTCCATGCTGTAGGGCGGTTTGAGCCACAGCAATTGCCCCGTGACCGTAAGCATCGGCTTTGACCACTGCCATCAATTCGGTTTGAGGAGAAAGCAATTTTTTCAAACTGCGCACATTAGTAGCTAAAGCAGTTAAATCTATTTCTACCCAAGCTCGTTGACGACTAACTAAAGAAGAAAGAGAAAGACCCTTGTTTTGGGATTCGAGTTTAATTTGCTGTCGCCAATCTGGCATAGTAAATTCCTCCTGAGCGAATTAAATTTTGTTAGAAAGACTTCGCCGTTTCACCCTAGAATTGAGGTTAATTTCTTGAGTTTTTTCTAATTGACGAATTTTTGACCACCAGCGATCGCAAGGATAGTATAAAACTGGACTCCAGAGACTAGTGATCAAAGCTGAGGTGAGTACAATTTTTTGATAGTATTGCCAAACTTCATCAATAGGTAAAATTTGCTGCCAACTATACTGGAGAGCGTAAATCCCTTCTGCCAAAATTACCATCAGAAAAACAATCGATGCTACGGAAATAAAATCTTCACCGATATATTTCTGTTTTTGCAAGCGGGCGGTAAATACTCCCACTACAACTAAACTCAAGATATGAGAGGGGTTATTCATAGTTAAACCATCATAAATACAACCCATGGCTACACCCGCGATCGCTCCTTGCCAGGGAGTGCGTTTCACACTCCAAACTACCACCCAAATCAATAACCAATTGGGATGAACTTCTAACAATTCCATTCCTGGAAGACGCAGCAGCATTAAAATTGAGCAAATTGCTACCGTGCCTACAATTACCAAAATATTTAATAATTTGAGTTGATTGAGAGCCAATCGAGGGGGTTTCAGCATTTAACAGTCTACTCAGGGAGTGGACAATTTAGGTTGAAAAGGTCGAACTGTTACCCATTCTAATAGCTCGATCGGTGCTGTCAAGGTGATTTCAGCTTCTGGAGCGGGACTGTCATTGGTTTGTACTGATTTTACTGTGCCTATTGGTAAACCAGACGGATAGAGACTACTGAGAGCAGAAGTAGCGATTGCATCTCCTGGTTTGATATCGGTAACTTTAGTAAAGAAACGCATAACCACTGTCTTGTCATCTTTTCCTTGGATGTATCCCAGTTGACGATTGCGACTGAGAGTTACACCTACTCTACTGAGGGGGTCGCTAATTAACAATACCCTACTGGTGTGGGGAGTCACCTCGATGACCCTACCGACAACACCGCCAATACCCATCACTACGTAACCAGCTTTGATACCTTGTTTACTTCCCCTGCCTAAAGTTACTTGATGCCACCAACGGTCTGCATTGCGTCCGATAACTGGTGCGGTGATGGATTCAGTTGCTTGGGAGTCACTGTAATCTAAAAGCTGTTTGAATTTACGATTTTGTTGTTCTAATTCCGTATTTCTCTGCTCTAATTCTAAAATACGGGCATTAATTAATCTATCTTCTAATAATAATTGTCGTTGAGAGTGAAAAGGAGTAACTAAGAAATAATATATTTCGGCGATCGCCCATCCCCGTGTCTGTCCAATTGCCCCAGTTGCCCCTAATGCGACAACGGCCAGAATTGCCTGTAAACCATGTTTATCCCACCAACGAATCATTATATTGATATATTTAAAATTAAATTGGCTGAGAGCGATCGCTAAACACGCGATCAAGACTTTTGTCTTCTAATACTCTACCTGTTCCTAAAACTACGCATTTTAAAGGTTCGGCAGCAATATGAGTAACAATACCCGTTTCATGAGAAATTAAGGTATCTAGTCCCCGTAATAACGCCCCTCCCCCTGCTAACATAATGCCGCGATCAATAATATCGGCAGCCAAATCTGGTGGGGTTTGTTCTAAAGTCCGTTTGATCGCATCGATAATACTACCTACAGGATCTGCCAGACATTCACGAATTTCCGATTCAGTTACTGTCACCGTTCTGGGCAGTCCGGAAAGCATATGTCGCCCTCTGACTTCTATAATACGATCTTCGTCATCAATAGAATAAGCTGAACCGAGCTTAAACTTAATTGCTTCGGCAGTGTTTTCCCCGATCGCTAATTTGTGTTCTTTCTTAAGTTGATTGGCGATCGCCTCAGTTAATTCGTCTCCTGCAATCCTGATCGATTCACTAATTACTTTGCCTTGAGAACTAATTACGGCTACTTCTGTAGTACCGCCACCAATATCAACAATCATGTTACCGACTGGTTCGGTTATGGGTAATCCGGCACCAATAGCGGCTGCTAGAGGTTCTTCAATCAAGTCTACTTCCCTTGCTCCCGCCTGCATCGCAGCTTCCATAACTGCTCGTCTTTCGACTTTAGTTACCCCACTGGGAATACCGATCACCATCCGAGGATGTACTAGGGGATTACCATCGTAAACCCGCCGCACAAATTCTTTAAGCATGGCTTCGGTTGCATCAAAATCCGCAATTACACCATCTTTAAGGGGACGTAACGCATCAATGGTTTCAGGGGCGCGCCCTAACATTAATTTTGCTTCTTTGCCTACTGCTCTGGCTTCTTCTGTTTTGCGCTCGATAGCTACTACGGAAGGTTCTTCCAAAACAATGCCTTTGCCAAACACATATACAAGGGTATTGGCAGTGCCTAAATCTATACCCATGTCTCGCGACAGATGAAACCGACGAAAAAAGCCCACCTTAACCACCTTACTTTATTAATCCCTACAACATAGTGTTGCTTTATCTGAGCCGAATCCAATTTACTCTTAATATAACAACTATGTCTAATGGTGATTATACTGAGCTTATATTAAATTATTGCTTTTTATGAGCAAAATTACAGGGGAAAGGCAGTCATTGTGCATTGGTCATTGGTCATTGGTTATTCTTTCTGTTACTGTAAACCCAGCCAGGATAATAGTCCTTTACCTGTTACATACTCGATAACTAGAATTAAAACAAAACCAATCATTGCGGCCCGTCCATTTAAACGTTCGGCATAGGAATTGAAGCCAAATTTAGGATCTTCTAATTTAGGAGTAACACTAGGTTCGATATCGCTCATAATGACCTCTTGCTTTTGTGTAGTTATGTAACAATTACTTACTTTAGTATTGTAATCGATTTTGCGGGTGGCGATTCATTGCCGTGGTGAACTACATCCTCTGGACAACACTTATTTTGGCGTTGCATATCTGCGGGATGATTTAGAACAAATAAAGATCAATTATTCCCCCAGTCTCCTAGTCTCCCAGTCCCCTCGTCACCCTGAACCATCCCATAATGATGCAACGCCCTTATTTTTGATGTCGTACTTCAATAACCGTATGAACGTTACCTCTAGGTTGAAAATCTCCAATAATTTTGACATCTAAAGGGTCGCAAGCTGCTACAAAGTCATCTAAAATTTGATGGATTACTTCTTCATGGGAAATATAGCGATCGCGATAACTATTAATGTATAGTTTCAAAGCTTTAAGTTCTACTATTCTTTCGTCGGGAGAATAGGTAATTTTGATAGTTGCAAAATCGGGATAGCCTGAAAAAGGACACTTGCAAGTAAATTCGGGTAGCGTAATCTCAATATTGTAATGTCTGCCAACTCTGGGATTGGGAAAAGTAATTAGTTCTCCTTCAGCGATCGCTCTTTCCCCATA
>JBHJNX010000208.1:0-13771 GCA_050330335.1 Pleurocapsa sp.
TGCGATCGCCGAATTAGATCAAGATACGCCACCAGAATTAATCGCGCAATTTTTGACTAGTTTTGCCGATGAATGTACTTTTTTAGGAGAGACTTTAGAGCTAGCCTGGCTGATTGAAGCAGTTGCACCCATCGAAACTGCGATCGCCGAAACTCCACCAGCCGAATTATTATCTTTTATTCAAGACTTAATCGCTAACATTCGCTCCCAACGCGATCGCTTTTTACGGGGAGAAAATCCATCAACTAGCGTTATTACCCCTAAAAACGAAGTAATCTCTAAAGTAGTTCCATCTCAAAAAGCTGCTTTATCTCAGTTAAGAATTCCCTTACATAAACTCGAAGGAATGACGAATAATATTGAGGAATTAATTTTGACTCAAGCGCGGCTAATTCGTCAACAAAAACTGCTTAACTCAGCTAATCGACGTTTGAGAATGCTAACGCGGCAATTTGAACCGATTCGCGACCAAGTACAGAATTTATACGACCAATTAGCAGTAGGCTCGACTAATATTTCTAGCAGTCAACTAAATACTAATTTAATTATCAGTACCACCAATAGTGCCGATACTGGTTTTGATGCTTTGGAGTTAGACCATTACACTGAACTGCACACAAGCTTACAATCCTTTCAAGAGTTAATGTTACAAGTTCAAGAAACTCGTTCTGACTTAGAATTAATAGACCGCGAATTAGCTGAAGATTTAGAACAAACTCAAAAAAATCTCGATACTCTCTACACTAACGTCACAGAATCTCGTCTCGTTCCTTTTCGCTTCTTAGCTAATCGCTTTTTACCTCAAATTCGTAACCTCAACCAGCGTTTTGATAAGTCAGTTAATTTAGAAATTATTGGCGAAAATACTCCTATCGACCAAGTATTGCTGGAACAATTACAAACTCCCCTAACCCATCTTCTCAATAATGCTTTCGATCATGGTATTGAATCTCAAGCCGAACGTCTCGCACAGCAAAAATCAAAAACCGCTACAATTTTTCTCAAAGCTATTCTAGAAAATAATCAATTAGTAATAGTCATCCAAGATGATGGGAGCGGAATTAATCTCGAAAAAGTCTATCAACGAGCATTAGAAAAAGGTATTTGTCCTGCCGATAAATCGATAGATGACTTTCATCCAGATGAAATTATTGATTGGATTTTTCATCCTGGTTTTTCTACTGCCGCTCAAGTAAGTGATATTTCTGGTCGTGGTATGGGATTAGATATTGTTCGCAGTCAAATTCGTAAATTGCGGGGTAAGCTTCAGGTTCAAACTCAATTGACTCAGGGGACGACTTTTAACATCAAGTTACCTCTCAACCTCAGCTTGATGTCCCTCTTGTTAATTCAATTGCAAAACCGTATTATTGCTATACCTAACAATAGCGTCATTGAAACCATACCCTACAGTGAGTTACAATTCACCGACGACAATCAGCAATCGATTAAGTGGCAAAAACAAACTCTTCCGATTGTTTCCATCTCGAATTTATTACCTTGTCCCAGACAACCTTTGGCAACAGATCGAGGCAGAGTAGGAATTATTCTCGAAACTGGTTTGGGTTTAGTAGCGGTTTTAGTTGATAGTTTAATTCGAGAAGAAAAATTAATTGTCAAACCCTTTGACGATACTGTTCCCGTCCCTACTTATCTGTCAGGCTGTACGGTATTGGGTGCAGGGGAAGTCATACCAGTTATTTTACCTTCTGGTTTCGAGCAATCTGCGACTGATGTTATTTCTAGTACACCTACTAAACTAACAGTGAGCAGTAATATTTCAACCATCTTAATTGCCGAAGATTCTGTTGCCACCAGAAGAATGTTAGCTAAAGTACTAAGTGCAGGTGGTTATCAAACAATTGTCTGTCGTGACGGACAAGAAGCTTTAGACAAAATTAAACAGCATCCAGGTAGAATAGATTTGATTCTTTCTGATATAGAAATGCCTAAAGTAAATGGTTTTGAGCTATTGCAACAAGTCCGTGCCAATCCCACACTTAAAAACATACCTGTAGTTATGGCTACATCCCGTACTGGCGATCGCCATAAACAAGAAGCCATCAAATTAGGTGCAACAGACTATCTCGGAAAACCAGTACAACCTCAAGAGTTATTAACTACCGTAGCGACTTTATTAGCTCGTAGTTAATTGATAGTTGTCAATTTGTCCGGCGTTAACTGATAAAATCTGAGAATTTTTAATCCATTGGTTATTAAATGAGCCAATATGAGTAGTAGTAATGATGGTTTGAAAGCGATCGCCAATAACTTCTAACAATTGGTTTTGGCGGTTGGGGTCTAGTTCGGCTAATACATCATCCAATAGCAATATGGGCGGTTCACCTATTACTTGTTCGATAAGTTTTAATTCTGCCAATTTTAAAGCTAAAACCAAAGTGCGTTGTTGTCCTTGAGAACCATAATAACGAGCGGGAGTTTGATTGATGGTGAACTCGATTTCATCTCTGTGAGGCCCGACGACGCTTTTTCCTTGATGCTGTTCGGCAGTACGTCGTTGTTCGATTTTGGCTAAAAACGCTTGCTGTACTTTTTCTGGTTCGTCTTCGCTCCATTCTACATTGGGAAGATAATTAATATTGAGAATTTCAGTTTCACCACTAATACTGTTATGCCATGCTCTAGCAATGGGAGTTAATCTTGCTAATACTCTAGCGCGTCTTCTAGTAACTCTTGAACCTGCGGCAGCTAACTGTTCGTCCCAAAGACGTAGTTGAGAATAGTAATTTTGCACTAGTTTAGCTGACTCAGATTGTTCACAAGCACGAATTTTTTTCAGCAGTGCATTACGCTGACGCAAGACTCGCTCGTATTGCTGCAAAATATGGGCATAAACTGGTTCTAATTGAACTAACAATCCATCAATCCAATTACGTCGAGCATCTGGCGCACCTCTAACTAAATCTAAATCTAAACTAGAAAACTGTACTGCATTAAGAACTCCCAAAAAATCTATTTGACGGCGTAAGGGTTCTTGATTAAGTATGAGAGTTCTTCTTCCTTGTTGGCGTAAAATAACGCTTAATTCTGCTGTACCATAAGCACGTTGTAAGATTGCTTCAATTTGACCCGCATCTTTATTTTCTAAAACTAACTCGCGATCGCGACTGGTACGATGACTCTTTAAAGTTGCTAATAATTCGATTGCTTCTAATAAATTGGATTTTCCTTGAGCATTATTGCCCACTAAGATAGTTTTTTGAGTAGTAAAAATTACCTGACGATCTTGATAATTACGAAATGATCGCAAATGGAGATTTTTTAAATACATCGAGAATAAGTAATAAGTAATAAGTAATAAGTAGGGGCGATTCCGGAATCGCCCCCACAAGTAATAAGTAATAAGTAAAAGCGAACAGAAGTTCGCCCGCACAGTAATTAGTAATGAGTAATTAATTATTCTTGTGCTTTGCTACTACTCACTACTTCATTCAACTTATTTTCCCATAGAGCTAGAAGCTAATTCTGGTGTTTCTTCCATCTGAGCTAACTTTTCTTTATCCCGACGGCGTTTTTTCGCATACAGTTGAATACTAGCCACCATTGCAATTACTAAAGCTGCCACCAACCAAGTAGTCAGGTCTAAAGGAAGATTATTTTTAAATACTGCCAAAAGTACAATCAATACCAACATAATTGTTGGTGCTTCGTTTAAGGCTCTAAATTTCTGTCCGCTCCAATTGCATTCCCCCTTGGCTAATTTGTTCATTATATTTCTGCAATAAAAATGATAGCCAATTAGTAAGGCAACAATCCCCAATTTAATATGCAACCAGCCAGATTTAAGAATTTCTGGTTCAGTTGAAATTAATCCCACAGCCATTGCCACTGTGACCAACATTCCTGGGGTTGTAATAATACTATATAGTCGTTTTTCCATGATCTCGTATTGTTTCTTGAGAATACTACGAGCTGGTTCTGGTTCTTGTTCTGCTTCGGCGTGATAAACAAACAGGCGCACTAAATAAAACAATCCTGCAAACCAAACAACTATACCAATCAAATGAAATGCTTTAAACCAATAGTAAGCCATAGATAAATTTTTTTCTCAAACAACATCATTCCTATCCTATGATGTGAGTTTATATTTTTCTGGGCAGATAAATCTGGGCTACGCAATAAAATTTTAAGTTTTGTTTACTCCGATTTGTCTGGAAAACAAAATTTTTGCAATGCTCGGAGCGATAATAGTAGCGATCGCTCCTTCTCAACACAAGCTCACTTTAGCTGTAAAGCTTTTTGGTTTAATTTAGTTCTTATCTACTTTTAGACACAAAAGCCAATCCTCTAAAAATCGTACCTCTAATTTGATCGATAATCAAATTCCACAAATATCCATATTGAGGAAAACATTTTAATAAAAGAACTTCAGCAAATAAATAAAATCTTTTAGTTTTTTTATATTCAGGAGGGTTTTCTTCTACTCTAATTTGCTCTGGGAAAGGTAATAAATGACCAATTATTTTACCTTTTTGATAAAATTTAGCTTGAATAAATAATCCCAGTAATCTATCTAAACACCAAAACGGAACATATTTGATTGGCCCTAGAACAATCATTGCCTGGCTTAATTCTTGCAAAGCACTTTGAAGTATATCGTTTTTCCAAACTTTTTTATCAAAATTTTCTGTATGTATGCCATGATGATCTTTTCTCTGTCGAAACAAACAGCCAAGATCGAATTTATTATCTAAAGGAGCGATGGGAATTTCCAACATACAGTTGTTTTTTTCGTATGCACGAGCTTCAGCATCAGAGCGATCGCAAATACTTAAAGATTGAAAATCGTATTTTGGCCAGGGAGCAATTAAACTATTTTTATCTCCAAAATCAAAATGTTTTTTGGTTAATCTTACTACCCAGTTATCGGGGAATTTAGCAAAATATTCTTGGGTGATTGCTAAAATTTCAGGAGTCAAATATTCGTCACAATTAATTGTCAAAACATATTTACCAGAGGCATTTAAAAGTCCTGTAAGGCGTTGAATAATTTCTCCTCTAAATGAACTATTAATTTGTTGTAAGCGGCAATCTTCTAGTATATATTTTGCCATACCAGGTGGATGAACCAGAATAAATTCAACCTCGCCTTTTACTTTTAATAATTCGTCAAGCCACTGTCGATCTGTTCCTTCTCTAGTAGGAACAACAATAGATAAAATAGGTGATAAAATAGCAGTCATTTATAGTTTCTTATCTTAAGTTGAGTAAAAATAATTTTTAATCGATACGCATATTAGTTTGAATTACCAAAAACTGTCTAAAAAATAGGAAGAAGAATTGTTTCTTCTTCCCTAATCAACTAGCTGAGAGATTCTAGGTAATCTCTGATGAGATTTCTGCGTCTGGGTTGACGTAACTTTTGCAATGCTTTAGCTTCTATTTGACGCACTCTTTCGCGAGATAATTCCAAACAACGACCGATTTCTGCCAGAGAAAAAGGTTTTTCACCGCCAAAACCAAAACGCATTTGAATTACTTCTCTTTCACGACTGGTTAATTCAGATAAAAGATAATGTAAATCTTTTTGTAGAGACTCTCGCATCAAAGTTTCCTCTGGCGAAGCACTTTCAGTTTCGAGTAAATCTCCTAATTCGGTATCTTTTTCTTTCCCGACTTTAATTTCTAAAGATACTGAACGAGGTACGCGCAACAAAACTTCACGAATTTGTTCGGCTGTCATATCTAACTCTTGAGCAATATCCTCAATTTTTGGGGTACGTCCCATTTCTTGAGAAATTTTACGTTGCGCTTTTTTGATTTTGTTGAGTTTTTCCGTGATATGAACAGGAAGCCGAATAGTGCGACTTTGAGTAGCGATCGCTCTAGTAATACCCTGACGAATCCACCAATAAGCATAGGTACTAAAACGATAACCTTTTGTGGGGTCAAATTTTTCGACGGCTCTTTCTAATCCTAAAGTACCTTCTTGAATTAAATCTAGGAGTTCTAAGCCGCGATTTTGATATTTTTTGGCGACAGAAACTACAAGGCGTAAGTTTGCCTTAATCATGTGTTCTTTAGCATGAATACCACCTTTTTGAATTTTTTCTAATTCTTTTACTTCACATCCGATAATTTCTGCCCAACGTTTCTTCCCTCTCGACAATGCTTCTTTGAGTTGAGGAATTTCCATTCCTAATGCTTTTGACCATCTCCTCATCGAAGGACGGTGACTCAACTGAGAAACTAGGCGATCATGTGCGTTAATTAGTTCGACAAATTCTTGTATTATTTTGTCGCCGTTCTTGGCAGCTTTGGCACGTTGTTCTAAAATATTAATATGACGTTGAACTTTTTGAGCTTCAGCCACTTCTTCATCTCTTTCCAATAAAGGAACGCGACCGATTTCTTGTAAATACAATCTTACTAAATCAGTGGTAGTGCGAGTCCCTCTTCTGGCAATGGCTTCTGGATCTAAGCTATCGAAATCAAGTTCAACTAGATCATCGGCAAATTTAGTTGGATTGTCGGTGTTGTCTTCGAGACTTAAATTGAGATGGGGAGGGGAAGTATAATCTTCTTCTGTTTCAATGTATAAAGAACTAGAAAACATAGCAATCTTTTAATCACGACTCCAGTAAAAATCAGGTTTGAATCACTCCTATGTGAATAGATTGCCCAAATTAGCAAAAAAAAGAACATTATTGAAGTTTTTTTTGGCAAAGGATTGACAATTCAATCTATTCTCAAGAGTGACTGGTTGGCTAATGGTTAAGGGGTAATTCTGAGTAGAGGAGGTTGTCAACAAGCAATTCTCAGGAAACCTCAGAATGTTAATGGAACAACCACCCCAAAAAAGACAAAAAACTTTGCCATACTCGTTGAAGCTCAAAAAAAGCCTCAAAATGTTTACCGCCCAAACCTCAAGGGCTAGTGAAATTACTTAACAGTACATCCAAGGATGTTTTTTATTTGACTTACTGGTGTCAGGAAGTAAAGAATTAGGTAATTGTTCCTTGATGCTCTAAACCGTTACTTTTCTTTACATTTATGGCTAAACCTTACCATTATGTGCTACCGTTTCACCTGAATTAGGATGATTGCAATCTGTTGATCGCGATCGCACTATATAAAATAAATCGAAACTATTTTGTAATCAGTTGATGTGAAACCAAGGTTTGTGCCAAATGATTACAAATAGTAATAGTAAATCGGTTGCTAAAAATAAAAATATTTTTCGAGGTGAGTGGGCTTTTTTGCCTACCGCTTTTAGTGCTATGGCAGGAATTAGTATAGGATTATTAATCGGTTCTTATTTAGGTTGGATTTAATTGATTAATCATTAAACAGTTAATAGTAATCAGTTTCATCGTATTACTGATTACTATATTGTAGTTTTATCGATCGCTATTTACGATGCGACGAATATTCAAAATATCACTCATTTGCTTTAATTGTTGTGTAATATATTCAAATTGTTGACGATCCCTGATATCCAAACTTAAAGAAATTAAAGCGGGTTTGTTGGGACTGGTTTTAACTCCTGCATTGCGAATGTTAATACCGCGATCGCTCAAGCGAGACAAAATATCTTTTAATACTCCCACGCGATCGAGTGCTTCGATTGTGATATCCACAGGATAGGTTAAAGGTTGTCCTTGTTCGTCTACGGGATTCCAGTTGACAGGAATTAAACGCTCTCCAGGAACTTGTTGCACATTGGGGCAACCTTGACGGTGAATTGAAATACCACGAGAACTTCGAGTTACCACACCAATAATTGATTCTCCAGGTAAGGGTTTACAACAACCCGCTAAATGATATAACAACCCTTCTACACCAGCAATAGGAGATTTGCTACCTGGCTGACGGTGAACGTCAATAATAGAAGTAGAATGTAAAATTTCTTCTGATTCTTCTTCTAGTGTGGGGACTGGTTGCTGTTCTTTGATCGTATCCCGCAGGCGATTTACTACTTGATTGACTGTAGTTTCTCCATATCCCAATGCTGCTAACAAATCTTCTACAGATTGATAATTACAACGTTGAGCGGCAATTTGCATTGGTTCAGATTTTAAGAGCGAATCAAACCCGCTTTTACCTAATTCTTTTTCTAATAGTTCTTTTCCCCGTGCAATATTTTCATCACGATGAGATCGCTTGTACCACTGACGAATGCGGTTACGAGCCGAAGGAGTTACGACAAAGTTCAGCCAATCTAAACTAGGATGACTATTTTTTTGGGTGATAATTTCCACAATATCACCATTTTCCAGAGGTTTTGACAACACTGACCAACGACCATTGACCCTTGCTCCTTTCATATGATTGCCTACTTCAGTATGAATGCGGAAAGCAAAGTCAATTGGTGTCGAGCCTTGCGCTAGAGCGATCACATCCCCATTGGGAGTAAAAACATAAACATCATCTTCAAAAAGATTATCCTTGAGACTGTCGATATATTCCTGAGCATCTTTGAGATCGTTTTGCCATTCGAGAAGTTGTCGCAGCCAAGTAAATTTATCGTCATCAGAAGAAATTTGAGTATCGCTTGTTCCAGTTTCTTTATATTTCCAGTGAGCAGCGATCCCGTATTCAGCTATGCGGTGCATCTCCATGGTACGAATTTGTATTTCTAGGGGACGACCGTTTAAACCAACTACCGTTGTGTGTAAGGATTGATAACGGTTGGGTTTAGGTAAACCAATGTAATCCTTAAAACGTCCTGGAATGGGTTTAAAGGCATCATGAACTACCGCTAAGGCACGATAGCATTCTTCATTCGTTTCAACAATAATTCTTAAAGCTGCAATGTCGTATATTTGACTGAATTCTTTTTGTTGCCGTTGCATCTTTTGATAGATACCATAGAGATGCTTGGGTCTTCCCATCAGTTCTAAGGTATTGATCTTTAAATTTTGCAAGCGCGATCGCAATGTTTCGACTACTGTTTGAATTCTCGCTTCGCGATCATCTCTACGTTCGGCTATTAAAAACTTAATTTCTTTATAAGCTTCTGGTTCGAGATATTTAAAGCTTAAATCTTCTAATTCCCATTTAAAACGACCGATACCTAAGCGATTGGCTAAGGGAGCAAATATTTCTCTAGTTTCGAGACTAATACGCCGTTGTTTTTCTGGCTTGAGATGTTCTAATGTCCGCATATTGTGCAGTCGATCTGCTAATTTGACCACAATTACGCGGATATCTGTCGCCATTGCCAAAAACATTCGTCGAAAATTTTCAGCTTGGCGTTCAGTTGTACTAGAAAAGTTAAATTTAGAGAGTTTGGTGACTCCTTCTACCAATAAGCGTACTTGGATTCCAAAGCGTTCTTCAATTTCTTCTGGAGTTACTTCAGTATCTTCGACGATATCGTGTAAAAAACCCGCCGCAATAGTAACGTTATCTCCACCTAAATCCCGCAGCAGACCTGCTACAGCAATAGGATGAGCAATATATGGTTCTCCCGATTTACGATATTGACCTTCGTGTAGTTGATAGGCAAAATTAAAAGCACGACAAATCAAATCTCCATCTGTGCTATCGGGATTAGATTGTTGGTCGAGCAGACAATCTTTCAACCACTGAGGAAGCTGGAGTTCGGTTACGGGACTTTCTATGATAGAGATAGCGGTCATAGACTAGTTAGATTAAATAAATAATAAGGACAAAAAAGAACAATTAGACAAAAGGACTGTAATAATAATCCGTTTAAACTAAATACTAAATATCTTTAGGCTGGTTAATACTACTTAATTAGGATTGTTTTAATTTTGTCACCAAACTGAGTATTGATCGCCAAAATCTACATAGTTTCTCAAGAATAAGATTTATTTGAGTAATTTTCAGCCCGTACACATGGCTTAGATGTCAAGTTTGCTTATTAAAATTTTACCTTATTTGGTTAAAAATGTTATCTGAATCACATAATCGAGCATATCAGGAATTCTCCATTTTATTAAAAAAGTTTAAAAATGACTGTAGCGATTTAAACCAAACATCGACTATTAAGGGAAAGTTTCAGCACTTGCAAGTATATTTTCAAGAAGATATTTTGCCTTTAACGGATGAGGAATTAGACAGAGAAATCGCTCCCCGTTGGCGAGCCGTACAAACTGAAATTATGCGAGAATTTCGATTACTGTCTACAGATATTTTATTTTTGACTTCTTCGGCTAAGACAGAGATGATAGCTAAAAGAGGGCAATCGGTTAGAGAGCGAATTGATCAATTAAACAGTTACTGTCAGATAATGTTGGGGAAGGAGCGATGAAAATTCTCTTAGTCGATGACGAAGCGGAGTTAACCGAACCGCTGAAGCGAGTTTTGTCTCAAGAGGGATATGAAGTAGATCTTGCCAATAATGGTAGGGCAGGAATAGAACTAGCACAGCAAAATCATTACAATCTGCTAATTTTAGATTGGATGTTACCCCAAAAATCTGGGTTGGAAATCTGTCGCGAATTGCGATCGCAGTCTATTGTAACTCCAGTTTTGTTTCTTACTGCCAAAGACACCATAGACGATCGCGTTGATGGTTTGGATGCCGGTGCCGATGATTATCTAGTCAAACCATTTGAACTCAGAGAGTTATTAGCCAGAGTTCGCGCCTTATTACGTCGTTCTCTTAGTTTAGAAACTTCTCAGTCTCAAAAATTAATCGTAGCAGAATTAGAATTAGACCGAGAAAATCAAGTAGCTTATCGTCAAGGAAAAGCGATTGATCTATCTGTCAAAGAAGTTAAGCTGTTGGAATATTTTATGGAGCATCCAGATCGATTGTTGACTCACGAAGAAATCTACAGTCATTTATGGCAAGACGATGAACCACCAAGTAGTAATGTTTTGGTGGCTTTGGTTCGTTTATTGCGACGTAAAATTGAAATTAAAGGGGCAAATCCCTTAATTCATACTGTTTATGGTAAAGGATATCGCTTTGGAGAGTAATTAAAGTTAATCTAGATTTAAATTGAGATCGAACTCAGAATCTAATTGCTCCTCTTGCTCTTCATCGTCATCTTCTTCCTCTTCCTCTTCTTCATAACTAAAAGGCAACAATTTAGTAGTTTCTTCCGCTGCTAGAGGGCGACTAAACCAAAATCCCTGCATTTGTTCACATTTAAGACTGCGTAACAATTCAATTTGCTGTTTGGTTTCTACCCCTTCTGCTACTACTCGCAAGTTAAATCCCCTGCCTAATTCTACTAGTGCCGAGACAATAGCTAAATCTTTGGGATCGTTTTTCAATTCTTGAATAAAAGTGCGATCAATTTTGAGAGTATTAAAAGGAAATTGTTTGAGATATTCTAAAGAAGTAAAACCAGTAGCAAAATCATCAATAGAAATATGCACTCCTAAGTCTTGCAATTGCTTGAGAATCCGACAGCTATATTCTACGTTTTCCATTAAAGTTGTGGCTGTCAATTCTAACTCTAATAAATTAGCTTCTAATTCACTTTCTCGCAGAATTTTACTAATAGTAGCGGGAAAATCTGGCTGTTGAAATTGTACTGGAGAGACATTAACTGATACTCTTAAGGGTGGTGCGCCATTAGACTGCCAAATTTTGTTTTGACTGCAAGCCGTTTTGATTATCCATTCTCCAATGGGAATAATTAATCCTGTTTGTTCTGCTAATTTAATAAAGCTAGCCGGGGATACCAAACCTAATTCTGGATGTTCCCAACGTAACAAAGCTTCTATGCCTTGAATGTTGCCATCATTAATATTGATTTGAGGTTGATAATATAATTTAAACTCTTGACGCTCTAAAGCAACAGCCAGTTGATGTTCGAGATGCAAGATCGTCGCAGCTTGAGAGTTCATACTATAGTTATAAAACTGATAATTATTAGAGCGGTCTTGGGAAGATGCTACTATGTTGTGGCTATTGTTAATCCGATAAAGAGCGATGTTGGCATTGTTGAGTAGAGTATTGCAATCTTTGCCATCGTGAGGATAAACAGCAATACCCATGTTGGTTTTAATACTAAAGCGATTGTCACCAATTTTAAAAAATTGTTCTAAAGAGTCTTGAATCCTCTGACCAATTTTAGCTATTTCTTCAATACTATTGATTTGTGATAGTAATAGAGCAAATTTATCTTCTTGCCAACGAATTATAATATCTCCCGAACGCAAACCATATTGTAATCTTTGGGCTAAACCCGTTAACAAGCGATCGCTTTGTTCTTGACCAATACTTTCTTTAATGTTGGGAAAGAAATCGATGTTAAATAAAATTACTGCTAGTAAGGTTTGATTTCTCTGAGCTTGAGAGATCGCAGAATTCAAGTGTTCGTAAAATATATTAAGGTTATTATTATTTGTAGCTAATAACTCTCCAGACACATTATTATTTATTTCATTAAAATCAATCAATACACAGAAATTTTCAGATTCAGAACCTATGGCAGTTATTTTTAGTTCGCGATCAACTAATGAACCACTATGATTTTTTAGAAGATTAGAACCTTTAAAAACAATACGATCTTCGGATATTCTGGGCAAAATAGCAGCTAATTTTTCTGGTTCAAAAATCAGTTCATCAATAGTCATTGTCAGGAGTGTTTCTAGAGAATATCCCAATAATTCAGAACAGAGATGATTTACTTCCAAGATTTTTTTGCTGACTCCATCAAAAATAATTATTCCTTCTCTAACTTCTTGGAAAATATGCCGCTTGAATTGTTCTGTAATTTTGACTCGTTTCTCTAAGGCTTTTTGTTGAGTTATATCAATAAAATAGCTTCTAATTATTTTATTGTTTGCTATAAAAATAGCAGTTTGTTCAAAAAAATTATTATTTACTTTTACTTCTCTATTTAACGCCTTTGAAGTTCGTTCGTGAAAGTTAGCGATTAAATTTTTTAAAATTGGATGATTGAGGTTTTGTTGTTCTAAATCATGAAAAACTGATAGAGCAACTGGATTCATATAAGTGATTTTGCCATATAAATCTATTTCAACAATTGGTTGAGGACTTAATTCAGCAAATGAATGCGACTCAGCTGATGGAATTAGATGAGGGTTTAATTTTGATTGCTGTTCAGCAGTAAAGAGAGTTTTTTTATTATCTACTTTGGAACTAACAACTGGAGCAATTCCACCAGATGGAATTTCAATATTTTCTTGACCTTCTTCTAATTTAGCGACAATCTGATATTGAGCTTTAGCATCAGCACTAAATTTAATTCTATCTCCATGTTTTAATTCATGAACCAAACATTTTTTACCGTTAATATAAATACCATTTCTGCTTCTATTACCCTGTAGATCGCCGTCTAAAATCCAATAAGCATAATCATTAGTTTGAACATCCGTCCTTCTCAGCAAGGTGGCATGGTGACGGGAAGTTTTTTGACAAGAAAGAACGATATCATTACTGGAATGACGACCAATAGAGTAAGTAGCACCATCTAGATTTATTGTTCTTCTAAAGGCAGGATCTTCAATGACGAAGGTATGGCAAACTTGTTCGAGATTATTCATTCTATTTTGTTGACTATGATGGTCGGTCTCTAAATTTCGAGGGAAAAGAAAACAATAAGATTAAAGGAAGTAGCTATACATAGTATCTATATTGCTGGTAAGCTTTTATTTTGTAGTCATTTAAACTGCGATCACTAATATATTAAGTTACTAGTTATTTATTGAGGCATCATACTAGGCAAATTGCCATGAATACGATTAATTGTATTGTTCCCGAAAATAAAGGTCAAAATATCAATTGCTACTAAATTATGTAACCGCGCTTGAATAGTATTGGCAAGAAGGTCAGAAGTAGGCAAGAGAGTTAAGTAGG
>JBHJNX010000209.1:0-15214 GCA_050330335.1 Pleurocapsa sp.
TGTAATTTAGTCGCCTGTTCGGTGTAATTTTCTACAGGTATATCAGTGGAAATGTCAGTCAACTCGGCTTCTATTTCCTCATCAGTGGTATCTTCCAAAAGATTACTCGCACCAGCCGCTATTCCACCTGTTATTGCTGCACCACTTAAATTAGTTACAGTTGCATCATCAGCTATATCATCAGTTTGTATGGTTGTAGCTTGCTCGGTGAATTCTTCAACAGGTTCAGGTTGAATAATTGTTGGTTCACTAGTTTGCAGGATTGTAGCTTGCTCGGTGAATTCTCCAACAGAAGTATTTAAATCATCATTGGTTTGTTCTTTTGTCTTACCCAATAAATGAGAAACTGTAGCTGCTCCTCCTGCTGCTATTGCTGCTCCACCCATTTTAGAAGTTGTTTCTACTTCCTTGGAAGTAGTTCGATCTAAATCAGATGATAATAGACCATCATCTAATGTGTTGCTTTTAGATAAACTTTTTGTTCCATTTGGCTCTAATGGTTCTGGATAATTATCTATTGCTGGCTCTCGATCAGATTTAGATTTACCACCAAACAATAGTAATCCCAAAGGAATTATACTCAAAAGAGGAAGCCACCACCACCAGGGCCATTTTCGATTAGTTCCATCAGCTATAGTATTTTCATCCGTTGTATTAGGTGCAGTAGCTGTATCTACTCCATTAACTCCATTAGGTGCAGTAGCTGTATCTACTCCATTAACTCCATTAGGTGCAGTAGCTGTATCTATTCCATTAACTCCATTAGGTGCAGTAGCCGTATCTACTCCATTAACTCCATTAGGTGCAGTAGCCGTATCTACTCCATTAACTCCATTAGGTGCAGTAGCCGTATCTGTTCCTATAGGTGTATAACCAATTCTTGATCGAATAATTTGTCGTGCTTGTGGAGAATTAGTAACAAAACCTAAAAACGATTGTACTGCTTTGCTAGGAGTTCCTTGATAAACAAAAGCAATAGGTTGAGAAAAGGGATAACGAGTATCATCCGGTTTCGTTTGATACATTGTTACTGTTTTAACATCATCGCGATTGATCGCATTATCAGCAATAGTATAACTAACGCCATTTCTCCCTAACTTAGCAATTGCATCATTAATATCGTCTCGTTCTAATTTAATAACATTAGCACCAGTTTTCAATTCACCTGTTTGAAATACAGAGTAATTAGGAAAAGCTTCTCTAGTATCGTTTGTATCGGGAAAATCAACCAACTCAATTTTTCCTGGCGTACCTCCTAATTCCGACCAATCAGTAATTTCACCTTTAAAAATTTTGGCAAATAGATCAATGCTCAAATCACCATTAAAAGTATTATTTTTATTGATGATAATGGCAATTTTTTCTCTACTAAAAGGAATGGCTACAAATCCTGCTGCTTTTTCTTCAGCAGTTAGGGAACGACCAATAGTAGCTAAATCTGCTTGTCCATTAGTCAGAGTTTGCAGAGTTTGGGATGTTTCTTGCAATTCAAGAGCGATCGCTGCGGTGGGATATTGTTGTTCAAAACTTTCTTTGAGGCTTTTCGCTATTCCAATCGTGCTATTAGAGCCTGTAATTCTAATTTTAGTTTCTGCTGGGATGCTATCGGCTGCGGGAAATGAAGTTGAGTTAGAATTAGATTCAGCCAATAATGAAGCTATAGCAGGTTTAGGAATTCCAACTAAAGCCAATAAGAAAGCTAATGTGATTATAGATAATGGTTGTTTATTTAACATTGCAGGTCTAAACAATAATTGATTATTTGGCGATAATTATATAAGTAGATAAGCTGAATCAGTCTTATAGTTATTTTGTTTTAAACAGTTATTTTGTGTAAAAATACAGAAAATAATGTGGATTTTACTGAATATTATCAACAACATAAAGCTATTGCTGCTATAAGTCAACAAAAATTGTAGTAAGTATTAATAAATCAATTAAAAACACAGTAATCGTATCCAATTAATGTCCTTAAAATTAGTGAAACGATAATCAGGTAAACCAATATCTTGTTTGCATTAATAACCAAGGACAAAGGACAAAGGACAAACATAACAAAACTTTACCCCAAACATGAGCTACCTCAAAGACGGGACTGAAACTTGATGTCAAAGTAAAAGTATCGAGTTGGAGATAAAACTCATGACAACTACTCTCAATCTTGCTACTGCGCCCGGACATCAGGTATTAGCAGCAGCAGGGAAAAAGATATTACGCCCTGGAGGAAGAAAAGCTACGGAACAACTATTTACTTGGGCGAATTTCCAACCAGGAGAGACAGTATTAGAATTAGCAGCTAGCTTTGGCGAAAGTGCTATTTCCCTAGCGAAACGTTTTGATGTTCGGGTTGTGGGAATCGAAAAAAATCCTGGAAGTGTTGCGAAAGCAAGAGAAAACATTAAAAATGCTGGTTTAGAAGGGCGAATAACTATTATTGAGGGTGATATCTTTCATTTAGAAGCTATTACAGAAAAATTCGATTATGTACTAGCTGAAGCCATCCTGACAATGCAATCACCAGCAGGGAAGGCAAAAGTATTACAAGCAATTCAGAATCATCTGAAACCGACTGGCAAGTTTTTATCTCATGAACTGTTGGTAAAAGGTAACAAGTCAGCAGTTTACCGAACTCTATCTCAGACAATTCGGGTCAATTCTCAACCCTTAACTGTGGAAGAATGGCAATCTGCTTGTGCTACGGCTGGTTTAACTATTCAACAACAGCAAACAGGTGCGATGGGACTTTTGAATCTAAGGCAAATGATACAAGATGAAGGAATCCTCGGCACGTTAAAAATTTGGTGGAAGATTTTAACTAATGCACCTTTGCGTCAGAGAGTTTGGCAGATGCGTCGCAGTTTTCAAAAACATCAACAAGATTTAGGTTACATCGTTTTTATTAGTCATTAGTCATTGGTTATTAGTCATTGGTTACAAACGACGAAGGACAAAGGACAAAAGACAAAGGATAAATAACAAGGAGAAATTATGATATTCGCAACACCCAATAATTCTTTCACCGCTACTTTACAAGATTTAATAGAATATCCTGATAGTGGAATTCTCAGTAAAGTTCTACTCAAAGATAATAACAGTCAATACAGTTTATTCTGTTTGGCAAAAGGTACGGAAATCGAAGAACACACATCGACTCGTAATGCGGTAGTTACAGTAATTGAAGGGCAGGGAATTTTAACTTTAGAAGGCAAAGACATTACTTTAGCACCAGGGGTATTTGTTTTTATGCCAGCTAATGCACCCCATGCTTTACAAGCAGAAGAAAACCTAGCATTTATTCTCACGTTATCGGAACAACCTGGTAGGGTGGGCATTGCTCACACTACATTAGAAAATTCACCAAAAAAGCAGCAAATTAGTCAGCAAACTATCGATATCGTTAAATCTACTGCTCCTGTATTAAAAAAGCACGGTCAAGCTATTACAACTCGGATGTACAAGATTATGTTTGAGAAACATCCAGAGGTGAAAGAACAATTCGATATGTCGGCACAAGCAAATGGTACTCAACCAGCTAAATTAGCTACTGCGGTGTATGCCTATGCTACTCATATTGACGATCTCGAAGCTTTGAAAACAGCAGTGGATAAAATTGCCCATCGTCATGTAGCAACTCATGTTTTACCAGAACAATATCCTATTGTGGGTGAATGTTTGTTACAAGCAATTCAAGATGTCTTGGGAGATGCAGCCACAACAGACGTAATGACAGCTTGGACTGAAGCATATCAAGCATTAGCCGAGATTTTCATTAATCGAGAACAACAAATTTATCAAACCAATCAATCGTAGGGGCGATTTGCAAATCCCCCTTACACCGTGTCCCTACATACATTAAATTGAGGAGAAATTATGTTTTGCGAACAATGCGAACAAACTGCTAGCGGTAATGGTTGTCATCAATGGGGTGCTTGCGGTAAAAGCCCCCAAGTTAATGCGGTACAAGATTTATTGGTTTATTGTTTGCGAGGACTGGCCTCTGTCGCACTAAAAGCTACAGAATTGGGCATCGACACTAGAGAAGCAGATAGATTTACTTGTGAGTCTCTGTTTGCCACAATGACGAATGTAAACTTTGACCAGAAGAGATTTACTAAATATATCAAAAATGCGATCGCCTTACGGGAAAATCTTAAAACCCAAATTCAGCAACAAGCAAATGTTACTTGGTCTGATATTTCTAATTACGAACCAAATTACGATGAAAGTTTAGTCGAACAAGGTCAGAATTTCAATTTAGAATTTATCGGCAAGTCTGGGGGAAATATCGATATTTTTTCCTTAAAACTTACTGCTATCTATGGTATTAAGGGGGCTGCTTCCTATACCTTCCACGCTTACGAATTAGGACAAGAAGACGAAGAGGTATACAAATTTTGTCAGAAGATTTTGGCTAGTGTAGATAGTCAAGATTTAAGTTTGGATGATTGGGTTAATTTAAATCTGGAAATAGGTAAAATTAACCTCAGAGCAATGGAATTGCTTGATGCAGGACATACTAGTATTTACGGTCATCCCGTACCTACTGCTACACCCCTAAATCATAAGCCAGGTAAAGCGATTTTAGTTTCGGGACACGATATTAAACAGTTAGAAGCGATTTTAATACAGACTGTGGCTAAAGATATCACCATTTACACTCACGGAGAGTTATTACCCGCCCACGGTTATCCCAAACTCAAAGAAAAATACCCCCATTTCTACGGGCATTTTGGTACGGCTTGGCAAAATCAGACTAAAGACTTTGCTAAATTTCCTGGTGCAATTGTCCTGACTACTAACTGTTTGATGCCTCCCCACGACAATTACGAACCTAAACTATTTACTATCGGGCCTGTGGGTTACGCTGGTTTGAATTATCTTCCTGCAAAAGAAGATGGCAGTATCGACTTTACTCCTGTAATCCAAAAAGCCCAAGAATTACCAGGATTTGCTGAAGAATCAGAATATAGACAGGTTACTACTGGTTTTGCTCGCAATGCCGTTTTAGGAGTCGCCGATAAAGTAATTGATGCGGTCAAACAAGGTAAAATCCGTCACTTTTTCCTAGTTGGTGGTTGTGATGGTGCAAAACCAGACCGTAATTACTATACTGAATTTGTGGATAAAGTCCCCGATGATTGCGTTGTTTTAACCCTTGCTTGTGGTAAATTCCGCTTTTTTGACAAGGAAATGGGCAATATTCAAGGAATTCCCCGCTTGTTAGATGTAGGACAGTGTAATGATGCTTATTCTGCTATTCAAATTGCTGTAGCTCTTGCTAACGCTTTTGAGATGGGAGTGAACGAAATACCTCTATCGATGATTATTTCTTGGTACGAACAAAAAGCCATAGCAGTACTCCTTACTCTACTGTATTTAGGAATCACAGATATTCGTCTTGGCCCCACACTTCCTGCTTTCTTATCTCCTAATGTCCTGCAACTTCTCTCAGAGAAATATAATCTGCAACCAATTACTACTCCTGATGAAGATTTAGCAGCTTGTTTGGGTTAAGGTTAGTATCTTTTGTCCATAGTCATTAGTAGGGTAGGCGATGCCTATCTTACTGAATTTTTCATAATTTTCTAAGTAAGTGAATAAATTGCATTTTTATTTTGAATCAAAAAATTGCACACCAAAAAAGCTCAGAAATTGCCGAAGCAATTCGAGTCAAAGGAACGGTTCAAGGTGTAGGGTTTCGTCCTACAGTTTACCGACTGGCAAAAGCCAATCAATTGCGGGGAGAAGTCAGTAATGATGGTCAAGGAGTTTTAATAATTGTTGTCGGCGATCGCATTTCTATCGATAATTTCATCGAACAATTACAACAGGAAAAACCTCCATTAGCCAGAATAACAGAGATAATTCGCTATAAATATCAGAAAAAATGTGAATTTGCTGATTTTACAATTGCTAAAAGTACTAATAACCAAATTCGCACCGAAATTGCTCCTGATGCTGCCACTTGCCCCACTTGTCGGGCGGAAACTTTCGATCCTTTTAGTCGTTGGTATCGCTATCCTTTTACCAACTGTACTCATTGTGGCCCTCGTTTAAGTATTATCAAACACTTGCCTTATGACCGCCCTTCTACCAGTATGGCAGAGTTTGAGATGTGTCCCGACTGCCAACAAGATTATGACGATCCTCTCAATCGACGCTTTCACGCCCAACCTACCGCCTGTCATATTTGTGGCCCTCATGCTTGGTTAGAAAGGGCAGATGGCAAACCTGTTAACATTCAGATGGATGATGTTGATGTAGTAGCAAGTTTAATTCAAAAGGGAAAGATTATTGCAATTAAAGGTTTAGGTGGTTTTCATCTCGCTTGCGACGCGACTAATGAAGAAGTAGTAAGTAAACTGCGCACCTTAAAAAAACGTCCCGATAAACCTCTCGCTTTAATGGCAAGAGATATAGAAATAATTGATCGCTATTGCTATATAAATTCAGCAGAAAAAGAACAGTTAGAAAGTCCTGCTGCACCGATAGTTTTATTAAAACAAAAAAATTCTTCTTCCCTTGCCCCTTCTATTGCCCCAAGACAAAATTATTTCGGCTTCATGCTGCCCTACACTCCGCTACATCATCTCATCTTCAAACGGTTAAATATTCCGATTGTTTTAACCAGTGGTAATTTAGCAGATGAACCTCAGTGTATTGATAATCAAGATGCCAAGAAAAAACTGACGGGAATTGCCGATTATTTCCTGTTTCACAACCGCGAGATTGTCAATCGGGTTGATGATTCTGTTGTCAGGGTTGTTTCTTCGGGGAAAATCTCTACAAGCCCCCAAACTTGGGGGGCTAGGGGGGCGAAACTCGCCGTAAATGAACGAACATCATTTACCTCTACAAACTTAATACAAATCCTCCGTCGCGCCCGTGGTTATGCACCTGCACCAATTAATTTACCAGCAGGTTTTGAAAATATTCCGCCAATTTTGGCAATGGGTAGCGAATTAAAAAATACTTTTTGCTTACTCAGAGATGGGCAAGCAATTCTATCTCAACATATCGGCGATTTAGAAAATTTGGCTGCTTGGGAAAGTTATCAACATACTCTCAATGTTTATTTAGGTTTATTAGAACATCAACCCAGTGCGATCGCAATTGACTTACATCCCGAATATCTAGCAAGCAAACTAGGTAAGGAATTGACTGCTGCTAATTCTCTTCCTCTTTATTCAATCCAACATCATCACGCCCATATTGCTGCCTGTATGGTGGAGAATGGCTTGCCTTTGGATACACCACCTATATTGGGAATTGCTTTAGATGGTTTGGGTTACGGTGAAGATGGGACTTTTTGGGGTGGAGAGTTTCTGTTAGCTGATTATCACAGTTATCAGCGGTTGGGTACTTTTAACCCTGTAGCCATGCTAGGGGGAAAACAGGCAATTTATCAACCCTGGCGGAATACTTATGCTCATTTAGAGATGGCATTTGGTGCAGATCGAACCTCCCCCCAACCCTCTCCTGGTAAGAGAGGGGGTAAAAAAAATATTTTTTTGGAGTATGAAGATTTAGAACTAGTTGAGTTTTTAAGGCAAAAACCAGGAAAATTATTAAACCAAATGCTTAAAAAAGGGATTAATTCCCCGTTAGCTTCTTCTTGCGGTCGTTTATTCGATGCTGTGGCTGCTGCCATTGGTATTTGTCGCGAATCTTGTAGTTATGAAGGGCAAGGCGCGATCGCCCTCGAAGCTTTAGCCGAACAATGGATGTTAAATCACCCTGAAGAAATCGCTTTTTATCCTTTTGCTGTGGAGAATAAAAAAGTAGAGGGATCAAACTTACTGTATCTCGAACCGCGTCCGATGTGGCGAGCATTACTGACAGATATGCAACAAGGTCTTCCTCAACCTATTATAGCGGCTAAATTTCATCGGGGATTAGCTAAAGCGATCGCATTAATGGTTCGGCAAATTCGCAGCAATTATTCAGAAGCAAACATAGATCGCGTTGTCCTAACAGGAGGAGTCTTTCAAAACCAAATTTTGCTACTAGAAGTAACCCGTCTACTACAAGAAATGGAACTTATAGTTCTTACCCACTCTCAAGTACCACCCAACGACGGCGGATTATCCCTCGGTCAAGTTGCGATTGCAGCCTGTAGGGGCTATTCGCAAATAGCCCCTACCCAATAACAATTAATCAATAAATAACCATTAACAATTAACCATCATAAAATGTGTTTAGGAATTCCCTGTCAAATCGTTAAAATAACCGATGCTAATAACAAGCTAGCATTAGTCAATGTCGGTGGTGTCAAACGACAAGTCAGTCTTGCTTGCATTGTCGATAAAGAACATCCCATAGAATCTTGTGTCGGCGATTGGGTTTTAGTTCACGTTGGTTTTGCCCTCAATCGCATCGATGAATCAGAAGCTGCCGAAACTCTAAAAATGTTACAAGAAATCGTCGCTTTAACCCAATAGATTAAATTCCTTATAGTTTAAAAATGAAATACGTTAACGAATTCCGCGATCGCCAAATCGCCCAAGCATTAATCAGAGAAATTCATTGTTTATGTAGGGGCAATTCGCGAATTTCCCCTACTCCAGAACAACCCCTGAAAATAATGGAAATTTGTGGCGGACATACCCATTCCATCTTTAAATACGGAATAGAAGCAGCCCTGCCCGATACAATCGAATTAATTCACGGCCCTGGTTGTCCTGTCTGTGTCATGCCTAGAGGTAGATTAGATGACGCGATCGCCCTTGCCGAACAACCTAACGTTATTTTTACCACTTTTGGCGATGCCATGCGCGTACCTGGGTCAAAAAAAAGCTTATTGCAAGCGAAGGCAGAAGGCGCAAACATCAGGATAGTTTATTCTCCTTTAGATGCTTTACCCATTGCTAAAGAAAATCTCGACAAGGAAGTAGTTTTCTTTGGCATCGGTTTTGAAACCACTGCCCCTAGTACAGCTTTGACGATCTTACAAGCAGAAGCAGAAGGCATTAAAAACTTTAGTATTTTTGCCAATCACGTTTTAGTCGTTCCTGCATTAAAAACCTTGTTAAATAATCCCGATTTGCAACTAGATGGTTTTATAGGGCCTGGTCATGTTAGTACAATTATTGGTACTCAACCCTATCGAGTTATTGCCGAAACTTATCATAAACCTTTAGTGGTATCGGGATTTGAGCCTTTGGATATTTTGCAATCAATTGTCATGGTATTGCAGCAGTTAGCAGATGGACGTTGTGAAGTAGAAAATCAATATAGTCGTCTGGTTCAAACCGAAGGTAACAAAGTCGCTTTAAATGCTATCAATCAGGTGTTTGCCGTCAGAGATGAGTTTGAATGGCGTGGTTTGGGTAATATCAGCCAATCTGGACTGAAAATAAGGGAAAATTTCGCCCATTTCGATGCCGAAGCCAAGTTTACTCTGCCTAATCGTCAAGTAGCCGATGCTGCTGCTTGTCAGTGTGGAGAAATCCTCAAAGGAGTATTAAAACCATGGCAATGTAAAGTATTTGGTACTGCTTGCACTCCTGAAAATCCCATTGGTACTTGTATGGTGTCTTCAGAAGGTGCTTGTGCTGCTTACTATAAATATGGTCGTTTATCTACGGTAGGGAAACAAGTAAAGGCAAAGAAAATTGAACCAAAAATAGCAGTAAAATCATGAAATATAGTATTTTTTTCTTCATGCACGATCTTTAACTTGTAGGTATTTTGAATACTTGCAGAGTAACAAAAAAAATAAAAATATTTAGATTCAAAGTGATTTAAACTTTTTAAAAGTATAGCAATCGAACTATAGGTTAACCTTTAGGCTGGGAAGTCCCACGCTATAAAGCGAGGGCGATTTAAGTACAGCTACGCTATACGCGCCCAATGCGATCTTCGTTGGGACGGGCGGTATAGCGGAGTTTTTAATTAGCGTTGGGAGGAAGTCACTATACCCTTGAGTCTCTTTGCGCCTTAGCCCCCATTCGAGGGTAAACGACTTTGTGTGAGATATTTTTCTATCGTCCTAATCTTTACTTCTACTGCTATACTACTATCGAAATTTAAGTGAGAAACATTTAAATGTGAGATTTCAATTAAATAGTTTTTGAAATTTTTGAGAAATTTTTGGGAACTATTGGTATTAGTAACAAAATTAGTTTCTTGTACTACTAATCTAATTGTCCAATAACCTCAATATCATGAATAATCATCTTGCTAATCCGTTTCTAATTTTAAAAGAAAAATGTCAGCAAGCTTGGTCTGGTTGTCTGGAAATTGCGGAACCTGAAGATAATTCCGTTGGTTGGCAAATTTATCTATCTCAAGGAAAAATACAATATGCTACCAGTACCGCAGGAAATCAGGAACGATTAAATTATCTCTGGCAACAGTTTAAATTAGGCTCAACTTGTCCTCAAGTAACTGCTAACAAAGAATACGAAGAAATCTGTCAATGGTTTGAAAGCACTACTACAGTCAAGTTAAATTTAACAGAAATACTATTAAAACTCAATCAAGAGGCTTTCGCTCAGATATTTAGTCTCGAACAAGCTGTTATAAGATCGATTGAAAATCGCTGTTTACCAGTAACTAGTGCCAGTTTTTCCGCTAAAGATTTGCTAGATCGGCAACTCATAGATTCTGGAAAAGAAATGAGAAAATACTTTAAAAACCCTTTTGTCAGACTCGAACTGAAAAAAGATCATAGTTTTAAATTTTATAAACTCTGGAAAGAATTAAGTCAAGAAACAGAATTCAATAATTTTGCTAACCGTCACAAATTAAGTTCTATTCTGGATTATTGCTCACAAAACTTAATTTTTTATCAATTTGCAACCTCAGTAGAGTTAGATATTTTATCTGCAACTAAATATTTTCAGTCTTTTATTAAATCGCAAATAATTGAACTTCAATCTTTCGCTCAAAGTACAATTACGACAGAAGTAATAGATAAAGAAAATACTAGAATAAAACCGATTAATCTTCATACATCCCAACAATCTATTAATAGTATAACTGCCGATCGCTCGAACAAATTAGAAGATGATCATCAACCAGTAATTGCTTGTATTGATGATAGTAAAACAGTACACAAACAGGTTAATCTAACTTTAGAGGCCGTTGGTTATCGAGTAATTAATATTACAGATCCTACTTTAGCTTTAAAAGTATTATCTCGCGAACAACCAATCTTAATTTTGATGGATATTAATATGCCAACTATGAATGGCTACGACTTATGTAGTATGCTACGGCGTTCTAATAAATTCAGCGAAATTCCCATCATTATGCTCACAGGAAGAGATGGAATTATAGACCGTATGAAAGCTAAATTTGTTGGTTCTACTGACTATTTAACCAAACCATTTCAACCTAATGCTTTGATCGAGATGGTGCAAAAGTTTGTCCCTTCAAGTGTCTCTATTTAATTCTCAAAAAAATTATAGTTTTCTCGATATTTTTGGGAACTATTAGTTTAGTTCTATCACTTGCTATATTTTTATAGGAGTAACAATTGGTATGAAAACAGTTTTGATTGTTGAAGATACTCAAGCAGAAAGAAACATGAGTTCGGCTTTACTTTCTCATGCAGGTTTTAATGTTGCAGTAGCCGATAGTGCTGAAGCAGCTTGGAAATGGTTAGAAACTCACACTCCTCCCAATCTTATTTTATTAGACATCGTTATGCCCGGAGAAAGTGGTTTAGATCTATGTCGCAGGATTCGCGAAACCGAAAAATTTAAAAATATTCCCGTTTTATTCTGTAGTTCTAAATCAGAAGAATTCGATCGCTTTTGGGCAATGCGTCAAGGTGGCAATGAATATATTACCAAACCCTATGCCCCACAAAATTTAGTAGACAAAGTAACTCAGCACGTTAATTAAGTAATAAGTAATAAGTAATAAGTAATAGGTAATAGGTAATAAGTATGACTTTCTACTCTTTGCTTTTTACTTATTATTCCCTACCATCATTATGATTCAAGAATATTTTTGCGTTCAGTTGTCTGATTCTATACGCTTAGGCTTGCCTTTGGTGGATATGACCACAGTGGCACAATTCGATTGGCAAGATATTTGTATCGTTCCAGGAGTAGCTGCTTTTTGGTATGGAGTGGTCAATTATAAAGGCTCTTTGTTATGGGTGTTGGATACAGACCGCTTATTTGATTTGAAACAAAATAATAATGGCGAATCATCACATGGTCTAACTCAAAAACCAGTTGCAGTTATCTTAACTCATCAAGTAGAGGCTACTCCAAGGCGAGTAGCTTTAATCGTCAGACAGTTAGAAGGAATTTTAAGCCTTGACTCTAGCAAGCTAATGCCTTTAGCAACTTCTGCTCATCCTGCTTTACAAAAATTATGTAGGGCAATGGTAGATCAAAACGAGCAAACTACTTACATTCTCAATTCTCCAGTTTTTTTAAAGCAACTACATCAGCAATCTATTTTGATTGCCGCCTAACTCAATCACTTAAATCTTCAGGATAAATAAAATATTATGACTGACTCTCAGTATCAACCCCCTACTTCCAATACTGACGATTGTGTCAGTAAAATTATTGAAGCTAGTAGTTTAGAAAAATCAGGTCAAATAGAAAGTGCGATCGCTCTATACGAACAAGTTTTAGAATTAGACCGAGGTGGTAACTACGGTGCAGTTGCCGAAAAAGCCCTAGCTAACTTACAACAATCCGTTACTGTTTCTGTCGATACTACTACCGCTACAAAAACAAAATCTGATGCCTCTTGGTGGGGAAAACTCAGTTTGAGATGGAAAGTAACGGGACTGGCGATCGCTCTGGGAACTATTCCTGTAATTGCTTTGGGGTTCAGTGCTTATTCTATTGCTGCTAAAACCATTGGCACACAAATTACTCAGGCAGAAGCAACCCTAGCATTGGAAATGGCAGATAAACTGAGTCTCTTAATGTACGAGCGATATGGAAACATTCAGATTATTGCTAAAGCGGGGATTTTGCATAACCCAACTATCCGTGATGCTACTACTCCAGCACAAAAAGATAGTGTTTTAACTGGTTATCTCCAAGATTATCCTTTCTTTGACAGTATTGCCGCTTTCGACCTCGAAGGAAATCTTCTCGCACAATCACAAGGTGAGAAGTTAAGCAATCATAAAGACCGTAGTTACTTTCAAGAAGTAATCAAAACTAAAAAGACTTTTATCAGCGATCCCATGGACTCTCAAAGTTCTGGTGTTTTTTCTATCTACATTGCTGCTCCAATCGTCGATAGAGATACGCAACAAATGATCGGGGTAGTAAGAGCGCGGATGCCTGTAGAAACTATGAAACCTATATTTGCTAACTATGGGACAAATAACCAAAATTATCAGATAGTCGATTCTAGTAACATCACTTTTCTGTCATCTAACGAGGAATGGAAAAATAAACAACTAGATGCCAATTTATCTGAAGTATCCGCAGCCAAAAGTAACGCAGATACGGGAGTGTTAGAGAGCAAAAATTTGGTGACCGACAAAGAACAGTTGGTCGCATTTAGCTCTACCAAAGCCTTAGAAGCAATGCCACCAGTTAATTGGAATTCTGTTATCTCTGTAGATAAAGATATTGCTTTTGCCGTAGAGAAACAATTATTATCTGCTATGGGTATTGGTATTTTAATTACTGTAGCGGCAGTGTCTGCTCTAGCAGCATATTTATCCTATAAAGGTACTGCACCACTACTAGAATCTACCGAAGCAGTTAAAAAACTCGGTCAAGGAAATTTAGATGTACGGACTAATATCAAAGGTTCAGACGAATTAGCCGAACTGGGTTCTAATATCAACTTGATGGCAGAACAAATTCAAGAACTACTTAAAAAACAAGAAGCAGAAGCTTGGAAACAACGTCAAGAAAAAGAAGCACTGCAAACTGGGGTAATGAACTTATTGTTAGACGTAGAAGGCGCGCAAAAAGGAGATCTAACCGTTCAGGCACAAATGACCGATGGTGCGATTGGGTCAATCGCCGATGCTTTCAATGCGACTATTAACAGGTTGAGAAGATTATTAGAACAAGTACAAACAGTATCTACAGAAGTCGGTCAACTATCCCAAACTGGTGAAAGTTCGGTACGTCAGCTTTCCGAGGCAGCTTTAACCCAAGCAGAAGAAATCAACCAGGCTTTAAGTAACATTGCGGAAATCAACGAATCTGTGGAAAATGTGGCTAAATTTGCTCAAGAAGCCGCCCAAATTGCCCGTGAAGGTTTAGTTCAGGCAAAAGAAGGGGATAGAGCTATGGATGAAACGGTTAATAGTATTGAAAAAATTCGGACTACCGTTGCAACTACTTCCAAAAAAGCCAAGCAATTGGCAGAATCTTCCCAAGAAATCGCGCAAATCGTCGATATTATCTCTGGTATTTCCGAAAAAACTAACTTACTAGCGTTTAACGCTTCTGTAGAGGCGGCTCGCGCAGGAGAACACGGTGAAGGATTCCGCATCGTAGCCGAAGAAGTACGTCGTCTGGCAGACAGGATTACCGAATCTACTAAAGACATTCAGCAGTTAGTATCCACCATTCAACAAGATACAACTTCTGTGTTGCAAGGGATGGAAACTAGTACAACTGAAGTTGTCAACGGTAGTGAATTAATTCGTCTTACTAAGCAGAATTTACGTCGTTTGGCAACAACCAGTGAAAATATCAACCAATATCTCCAGTCCATCTCTTCTTCAACTATCGAACAAACTAATACTTCTCGTCAGGTAAACGAGAAAATTACTGGTATCGCCACCATTGCTCGCAACAATTCAACTGAAGCACAAGATGTGGTGCAATCTCTTCGTACCCTGGTACAAGAAGCAGAAACACTTCAGACATCAGTATCTCAGTTTAAATTAAAAGCCTAAATATGAGGAATGAGGAAGAAAGAGTAAGCAACGAGGAATGACTAATAACTACTCCTCTATTCCCCTATTCCCCTCTTTCCCTCTTCCCCTATTTCCCTACTCTCCTACTCCCCTATTCCCAGATTAAACAATGAGTTCTCAGTTAGACCCGTCCATTCTCGCCGCTATTACCGAAGAAGCACGTCAGTGTTTTTTAGATGAAGATGCTCCCGAATACTTGCAAATGCTTGAAGAGGGAATTAAACAACGCGATTCAGATTTTACTTTACTGTTACGTGCGGCGCACTCTATTAAAGGTGGTGCGGGATTAGCTGCTCTAGATAGTTTGCAAGAATTAGCACACAAACTAGAAGATGTTTTAGT
>JBHJNX010000210.1:0-19535 GCA_050330335.1 Pleurocapsa sp.
TATTCATTTTATTTACTCTTAATTTTATTCTCTGGGTATTTTTTGCTAAATAAAAACTTGACAAATTCAGTTAATTTATGAAGTTTTTGTATTGTTAATACATTTATAAATTTTGGTCAAAGTAAGGGAAACGATCTCAGTCACAATAAAATATAGTTTTCGATTTCATCTAAGAGTTGCGATCGCCATATTTACTCAACCTTGATTTCCTGACAATTGCTAAGAAACGGCAATAAATATCAAGATTTAGTAAAGAGTATTGATTTAATTCAACTTTGGCATTGAGGACAAAAGTGAGACGATCGCCCTGCTAATTTAATTTTTTCAATGGGAGTGCCACAAACGCGACAGGGTTGATCTGTTCTGCCATACACTAGGGCAGCATCACCGTAATTACCACTAACACCCAATAAATTTAAAAAGTCACTAAAGGTAGTGCCACCTCGATCTATAGAGGCTTGTAGAACATCTAAAATAGCCCGATGTAGATGTTGAATTTGTGTAGAGGTTAAATCGGCAGCAAAAGTATTCGGTTTAATCCCACTTTTAAATAATGCTTCGTCGGCATAAATATTACCAATTCCCGCAACTATAGCTTGATCTAATAGCAGGGTTTTAATGTGTCGGCGACGGTTAGCTAATTTAGCCTTCAAATAATTGACAGAAAAATCTGCTGCAAATGGCTCAGGGCCTAGTTTTTGTAATCCGGTAATGATTTTTTCTGGTGGTGTTTGAGGAGGTACTAACCAAAATTTACCAAAGGTGCGAGTATCAACAAAGCGTAATTCTTGATTATTTTCAAAAAACAGGCGAATGCGGGTATGTTTTTGCAGGGGTTTGTCTTGTTCGAGCCAAAGTAATTGACCCGTCATGCGCAGGTGAACACCCAGCCAACCAGCAGTTTGAGAAGATTCATCTTTTAACTGTGCCAGTAAATATTTACCCCGTCTTTGCCATATGGCGATCGCTTTATCCTCAATTCCCTGCCAAAACTCTCTGACATTTGGGGGAAAAGCTAAAGTTCTCTCTAATAAAACCTCTCCACCTTGGATGGTGCGATCAATAGTTAATTGATTGAGTCCTCGACAAACTGTTTCTACTTCTGGTAGTTCTGGCAAAATTACAACTATTCCTCAAATTACTAAACTCTTGATTGATTATTTCTGAACTACTGCCATTGCAATCTAACAAAATAACTCGAACGTCCCAATGGATCAACTGCTCTAGTGATATCGCGAACTTTCAGGTTAAAAGGAATAGCAGTGGTAATGTACCTCTGGACGGACATACCGAGATCTGGCGCGAGACAATTAGCGGCGGTGGTTGCTAACCCCACACCTAAAAGTTGTTCAAGGGGTTGTCTGGGTAATAATAAATGGGCTGTTAGCACCATTCCTGCGGTCAATAACATCGCTACCGAAGAATTAGTCCCGCAGCGTGGATGGAGTGCCAAATTCCATTCTCCTTGTTGGAGACGAGTTAAAGCTAAATTTACTGCCCATCTGAGCTTTAAAGAATTAATTTCACCATAAAGATAAAATCCTTTTTCTGTGGATAGTCCTCCAATAGTTTGATTATCTAGAGAGATAGAATCAAAAGTTGTCGGTTGAGCGATCGCATTATCATGATCTAAATTACTCAAAATCCAAACTGTAGCGTGTTCTAAGGCGTGTACTTGACGCAAAATTAAAAATTCTTTTAATCCGGGAATAAATCCTAATTGTTGGAGTAGTTCGCTATCCTGTTTGGGATGAGGATAAAAAAAATTAAAATTGTCTACATTATCGTAAGTAGCATCGCTCATAGTTAATTCAGAAGGGAGTTTTAAATTCAGCCTCTTTTCCTGGCACTATGAAATATGTCTTGGCAATTTTTGAAAGCGGTTAGGCAGGGAATGTGACCTCAATCGTGGAATCGATGGCTGATTTTAATATCTTATTGTATCTGTTGTGCAGGTTAATCAGAGATAAATGATGAATTAATAATTAACCAACTACAGGCAACGTGACCAAAAAAAAACAGAGGAAAAACACTTGTTCTCAGACAATTTTTCCTCTATTGTGTAGTATCTATAAATTACTAATAATCTCAGTATGAAATTAAATTATTCAACGACAACTTTACCTACCATCCCCGCACCACGATGGGGTTCACAGTAGTAAGCATATTCACCGGATTCTTTGAAAGTAGTTTCATAAGATTCGCCTGGAGAGAACACTAGTTGTTTGTGAGATTTAAGACCGCTATCGTCAAAAACGACGTTATGAGGAGACATTTTATTGTTAACCCACTTTACTGTATCTCCTGATTTGATAGTCAGAGTTTCGGGGACAAACTTTAACATACCGTTATCGCTGCCCATTTTGATTTCATAGGTTTCTGCGGCTGCGGGATTAACATTGAAGAAGAAGCTAGTAACGACTAGCAACAATGCAGACAACAATAAAGTTAGTTTTTTGGCCATTTTGCTGGATTCTCTATATTTAATATCAATTTTTTTACTGATTGTTTTAGCTGAGACAGTAATCGACAGCTTCGATTAAATTGGGAACTTATTACTTTTGTTACTGTATATAAACAGTAGCTAAGTATTATTCACTCCTATTATCAATAGTACTATAGAAGTTTGACCGCTTGTCAAAGTTGCTGGAATTATCTTTATAAAATTGTAAATATGACTCAAGTTGTCATTGTTGGAGGCGGGCCGACAGGTGCTACGTTGGCTTTGTTGTTGGTCAGACAGGGAATTACTGTTAAACTGATTGAGGCGGCTGGTGATTTTCGGCGACAGTTTCGCGGTGAGGCATTAATGCCTAGTGGACTGAATGCACTACAGGAAATGGAACTGTGGGATTTACTGGGAGATATTCCCCATAAAACTCTAGATGCTTGGGAATTTTTTTTAAACGGGCGATCGCTTTTTCGAGTAGACGAACCTATAGAAAAGAACGAACAACCCTGTACTCTGGTTTCTCAGCCACATTTATTAGCAAAATTAATTCAATTAGCCAGTACTTATCCAAAATTTGAATTTATGGCAGGAGAACCAGTTCGAGAACTGCTTTTTGATGGAAATCGACGGGTTAGGGGGGTCAAGCTAGGAGAAAAAGAAATTACCGCCCAAATTGTTATTGCTGCCGATGGGCGTAATTCCATAATTAGAAAACAGGCAGGTTTAAATTTAAAGCAACAGTCTCACAGTATTGATCTTTTGTGGTTTAAACTGGAAGCCGGTTCTTTATTAGAGTCAAAAAATACCTTTTGCTCGATTTTACAAGACCGTTATGGTTTTGGTTTATTTCGCGGTTCGGAAGAACAATTACAGATAGGCTGGGGATTGTATAGAGATGATCGCGCCAATTGGCAGACAATTGATTGGTTAGAGATGTTAAGTGCCAATTCTCCCCCTTGGTTAGCTGAACATCTCAAAGCTTACGGTCATACTCTCAGCAAGCCAATTTTATTTTCAGTTATCGTCGGTCGTTGCGATCGCTGGTGGCAACCCGGATTATTGTTATTGGGGGATGCAGTACATCCTATGTCACCAATTCGCGCCCAAGGTATTAATATGGCATTACGAGACGTAATTGTAGCCGCTAATTATTTAGTACCTTTATTAACACAGGAGGCTGACGCGGGAGCAATTGATGCAGTGCTACCTTTAATTCAGCAAGAAAGAGAACCAGAAATTATCCGCATCCAAAAGTTACAAAATGAAGAAATTGCCCAAGGGGAATTATTGCGTAATAGTGCTTTGGTTAGATGGGGAGCTAGTACTTTTACACCATTAATTCGACCCTTGATTCGGGCTAGTTGGCTTAAACGACAAAAACAATTACGCCAGGGTGTGAGGTCAGTAATAATTAATCAGTAGGGGCGATTCGTGAATCGCCTCTACTCCTGTCAATAGCGATCGCTGAAAGTGCATATTGGATACGGGCATGAATTGCCATTTCGTCATCTCCTGACAGCATTTTTTGAAATTTAGTAGTAACTTGAGACACTAATTCGGGCTGAGTGACTTTCAGAGTTTGAGTTAAAGTTTGTAACCCTACTACCGCAGCATAACGTACCACCCATTCTCCATCTTCACAAGTTAATAACAAAGTTTTTAACACTTGTCTTTGTGCGGATATGGCTTCTTCTGCTGGTAATTTCGACCACATAATCGTTCCCAAACCTTTGGCAGCAGCACGACGCACGCTTTGAGAAAAATCTGAAACTGCCGCTTCTAACAATAAGTCTAGGGCAAGAGGGTCGCCAATACCTGCAAAAACTCTAGTTGCCCAAGCTCTTGCACCATAATTATAATCATCTAAATTATCCATCAGGTAGGGAACTACTGGTTCGCCAATTTCGATTAAACCTTCAACTGCGGCGACGGCTGCACCAGGGTTATTGTAGCCCAAAACTTCAATGAGAATAGGTATAGCAGCTTCAGAACGAGCTTCGGCTAAATTTTCTACTGCTTCTAATAAAGCATCTGCTGAATCAGCTTGATTTACAGCTTCAATAAGTTTTTGAGTGGGGGTAGTTTTGAGGTCTCCTCGAAACCCTGACCACCCAGTGATTTCACTATCAGACATTGATTATCTCTATCTAAAACATATTGTTCTATTTACCCATAAATCGAGCAGCTTATTGACCCATTACGGGTAACATCATTGCCAAGACAATAAAGGTGAGTATTCCTAAAGCTAAATTGCGATAAATCCGTTTACTGGGTTTGCATCTAGTATATTTCATACTCTTTATTTAACAAATAATGTAATGTATGTAGACTATTGTTTGACTACAGTTGGCAGCATCGATTATTTAAAAATAAACAACGTTTTTTTAGTTATAACCTTTTGTTAATTCAAAAGCATAAAAATTTAAGCTAACAACTGTTAGCCGCGATCCTGTCTAGCGGTTAAAAAATAATTGAGTTATTATGTGCAAGTCAAATCGATAATAGCTATAACAAGTCAATCAAGTTAAATTGTGATTTAAGGGCTAATATTTAGAGATTTGACATTAATACTGAAAGCAATATAGTTTGTTTAAATTCTATAGATTGACCCATAGGTATGATCAAGCTCGAACAGTTTAAGTAGTATATTTTGTTAAGTTGTTATTTTTTTCTCTCTGGCACTATTACTTTTTATTAACTCCTTACTCAATAAACTAATTATTGAAAAAGAGAGGAAATTAATGAAGCCTTATTCTTTAGATTTACGACAGCAAATTGTTTGTGCTTATAAAAATCAAGAAGGTTCTATGCTTAAAATTGCCTGTAAATTTCATGTATCTCGTAGCTTTGTTCAAAAATTAATTAAACAAGAACGAGAAACAGGAAGTATAGCTCCTATAAATTCCGTTATAAGATGCGAATCTAAATTGTTACCTCATATCGATATTATTAAACAACTAATACATCAAAATCCCAATATTACTTTAAAAGAACTGTGTGAAGGGATTGAACGGACAACTGGAACAACAATTAGTCAAAGTGCAATGTGCCGATTTTTACATCAGCACGAGTTAAGTAAAAGTTAAATTACCAGAGGATTGAATTATTTATTAAACATTGCCAAAATAGTTATTATCTCAAGGTTTCAGCGCGAATACTTCTGGTTTGTTCAAGTATTTCTTCAATATCTTCTGTAGAGAGACGTTCGACGTAATTAATTTTAATTTCTTCTAGCAAGTCGATTAATAAAAATTCGATTTGGTGTAAGCTACGCTGTGCTTGTAATTCGGTAGAAAAAGATTTGCTGATATTACTCATCAGGCTTTCTAGTAATTTGTCAAATTGTTCGTCTTCTTCTAATGCGGCTTGTAATGTACTACTAAATGCACTGTAACTTTGAGATACTAATTGATGACTCAGGTTAGCAAAAGCGCGATCGCCTCCTGGAAGGAATTGAATACCTCGATAAGCGGGGGTTTGTTTGATGGCTTTATCAATACTGTATTCTAAAAGAATTTCTGCTTCTGGTTGAATGGCTGGTAGAACGTGATCAACGATAGTTTTTGTCAAAATTCTGACAATTTCGGCTATTTCATTGGTGTTGTTAATATCGATATATGGGTTAGTTTCTTGTGCGGATAATAATTTACCTAAATCTCCCTGACGAATTGAAGTTTGAATTTGATTAATCAGGCGAATCACTACAACTTCGGTGACATCTTCAGCGATTCCCGCAACTATACCCTGGCTGGCTTGTTTTTGAATTGAAACCAAATTAATAATTCGTGCTTGATTTAAGCGAATAACTACGGGAAGAATCCTCAACCATCGCCAAAATGGAATTAAGAAAAAAATGTCATACCAACGCCACAGCATAGCATCCAGCCAACTAAGGCCAGTGTGACGACGACTGATCAACCAGGTACGAGTTAAAAACTCTAAGGCGAATAACCCACCAAAGGGAAAATCAATCAAGCCGAACAAGTTGACAAAGCCACCATTTTCGCCAATTTGCCGATAATAGTTAGTAGCAAATAGAGGTTTAAGTTCTCGGTTAAAAAATTGTAATTCTTCAGTAGGATTTTGCCGAAAATAATCGGGACTCCAAAACTTCCAGAATGCCTGTTTAGCAGAATCATCGCGATTGGGAAGATGCGATCGCATTTTACTTTTGATCCGCTCTAAATTTGCCGTTTTATTGGCTTCAGCAAAAGGATTGGTTTGAATTATTTCAATACTTTGACGGCGCAAGTCTCCCAATAAATTATTAACTGTCTTAGACTCAAGATTATTATTAGCTAATTCTTGTTCTAATTTTTTTACCTTAGCTAAATAACTTTCCGTGTCTCGATGGGGAACAATACCTTTGACTACATCATATTGCACAATAAAATCTGAAACATTTGGAGGAATTAAATTTATTTCGATTCCTTCTAATTCTACGTAAGCTGTTTTAAGGTAGCCAATTTTAACTTGACCGAATAACCAAAAATCTCTTAAAGGAATGTAGGTCAGATCGAACGCTACGAGAGACAAATTAATTACTGCGATCGCCGCCATAAACCTTTCTAACCATAAGTTAGGGCGATATTTTTTTACTCTGGCTGATGGAGATTTTCTTACAATGGTCATTGGTCATTAGTTGTTAGTCATTGGTCATTAGTTATTGGTTATTGGTCATTAGTTGTTAGTTTTTTTGTTACTGATTACTGAACCAAGACCCCATGTAAAAAGATATCAGAAATCCCTTCTGCCATTTCTTGTAATGCTTGGGGAGAAGCATTGGGGTCAATAATTGTTTGTTCGGAAAAACCCGCGATCGCAAAAATTCCCAAAAAGACTTGAGCGACAATTTTGGGGTTCATTTTGCGATAAATCCCTTTCTCCATAGCTGTTTCAAAGAAGGCTTCAGCCACATCGGTCATTTTAGCGATTACTTCCGATTGAATTTTTTCTCTTAATTCGGGATGATGTTGTGCCTCAATAAAGCAAACTCTTAATAAATCGCTATTTTGTCTCATATGCAGCATACGACGGCGCATTACTTGAGATACTGCTTTATAACTGCCCATTTCGCTCAATTCTGTCAATAAATCCGTTAGCAGTTCTACCCAACCAGAAGTAGCCACTTCGATTAAAATTGCTTTTTTATTCTCAAAATGACGAAATACAGTTCCTTCTGCTACACCAGCTAATTTAGCTAAATCTTTAGTAGTAGTACCATCATACCCTTGACGGGCGAATAGCTTGAGCGCAGCTTGCAAAATTTTAGTACGGTTATCAGTTTCCCGCTCTTGGGTGGCGTGCTTTTCTTTCCAAGTCAGTGTAGAAAAAACTTTCATAATAGTTAAAATCGATGAGTAATTAAGGAGAGACTAATTTAGTAGACGGTTTAGCTTACTATTGATAAATGATTGTCGGTTTATCCCTAAAACAGCAAACTATCTATCTCTCGTCGGTTGATGGTTTTCATGTTTATAGTTAAATACAGAATGTAAATTTATTTTCTAACAATGTAATCTGACTAACAGAAATTCTTCACAGATTGTCAATTGAGCAGAAAATCTAAAAGTTTCCGCAAATTAATTACTTATTTTATTAGTTTATGTACTTATTGCAGCAATTTCAAAAATACACCAAAATCTCCCCTAGAATAAAACTTCGTTTCATTGCCATAGCGATCGCTGTACTTTGTTTGTTTAATATTGCGCCTCCGGTAGCTCATGCACGAGATGAAAGTGCTAGTACCGAAGTTAATTCAATTCAACCTTATTTAGAGGGAGTAATTGAACGAGTTACAGAGTTTAAGCTGGAAAACGAGATGAAGTTTATCGTACTAGAAAATCACGAAGCACCAGTAATTTCTTTTGTTACCTATGCTAATGTCGGTGGTGTAGATGAGCCAGAAGGAAAAACTGGAGTAGCTCATTTTCTAGAACATTTGGCATTTAAAGGGACAAAAAAAATCGGTACTACTGATTATCAGGCAGAAGCTCAAGTTTTAAACGAATTAGACCAATTATTTGCTCAAATTCAAGCAGCTAAACAAGCAGGGGATACAACTAAGCTGAAGCAATTGCAAGAAAAATTTGCCGCCACCGAAGCAATTGCCAATAAATATGTCAAACAGAACGAATATGGAGAAATTGTCGATACTGCTGGCGGTGTGGGTTTAAATGCAGCAACTTCTGCTGACTATACCAGTTATTTTTATAGCTTTCCTGCTAACAAATTAGAATTGTGGATGTCATTAGAATCAGAAAGATTTTTGCAACCAGTATTCCGGGAATTTTATAAAGAAAAACAAGTAATTTTAGAAGAAAGAAAACTGCGTACTGACAACTCGGCGATTGGTAAAACCTTAGAAGCTTTTCTGAATACAGCTTTTACTACTCATCCCTATAAACACCCCGTCATTGGTTATGAAGAAGACATCTCTAACCTCACTAGAGAAGACGTAGCCAATTTTTTTGCTACCTATTACGCCCCAAATAATCTTACCGTGGCGATCGCAGGAGATGTAGAACCAGAAACAGTTCGAGAATTAGCCGAGATTTATTTTGGCAGATATAAGGCGCAAGCTCCACCATCCCCTGTTACCGCAGTTGAACCAACCCAAACAGAAACTAGAATGGTAACTGTCAACTTTCCTTCCGAACCTTGGTATCTTGAAGGCTACCACATTCCTGCTCTCGATCATCCCGACTATCCAATTTACGAAGTAATATCAGAATTACTCAGTAGCGGTAGAACTTCTCGACTCTATCAATCTTTAATCGAAAAACAACAAGTAGCTTTAACTGCTCAAGGATTTAGTGGTTTTCCTGGAGATAAATATCCTAACTTGATGTTATTTTATGCCTTAAGTACACCGGGAACTGATTTAGATACTCTGGCGATCGCCTTAAGAGCAGAAATTGATCTCCTGAAAACTGAACTGGTTACCCTAGAAGAATTAGATCGAGTTAAAACTCAACTCAAAGCTAGTTTAGTACGTACTCTCGATTCCAATATGGGTATGGCAAGAGTTTTGGCTGAATATGATGCTAAAACTGGTAGCTGGCGTAATGTTTTTGATGAATTAGAAACTATTGAAGCTGTTACCGCCGAAGATATTCAAAGAGTTGCCAGCACTACCTTTACGGCAGAAAATCGCACGATTGGCAAGTTGTTACCTAATTAATTCAGTCATTAGAGACAAGGCATACCTTGTCTGTACAGTCATTATCTTGTCTTCTGGTACAATTATCATTGCCATTGCCGTAATAAATCTAAATAGCTTTGTAAGCGATTGGTAACTCTTTCCCGTTTGCTTTCAAAATTAGCGGCGATGGCGATCGCTATTGTTCCGGTTAATAAGCCAATAATCCATTTGAGAATGGAATAGGTAAATACCAGAATGACTAATTGATAGATAATAGTCAATACAAAGGCGATCGTACCGACAAACAAAAAGGCACGAATTCGCAATCCCAAACCAGCTAAGATAGCGATCGCGCTAATTACACTGGGAATAATTCCTGTATCTTGATAGAACAAGGCAACTAAACATAAAATACCACTACCGATCAGGCGGAGATAGTGACGTTGTTGGCGGTTATGTCTTACATCTGGGTCAAATTGAGCGATATATAAAATAGATAAACACAAAATTGCCGCCAGCCAGATTGCTTCGGTATTATATTGCCAGATAACTCTCATCGCACCCCAGTTGATAAATCCTAAACTGAGATAACTCCAGCGTATATTTCTCTGATAGTAAGCAATACGCAGATAAAAAATGGCTGTAATTACTAAGCTTAAGTAAGAAATATCTTCTGCGGTTACTAAAGCCATGAGAGCGGGAATAACTAAAGCCGTACGTTGCCAGGGAGTAACTCGCCAACCAAAATTCTGCCAGGGTATTTGATAGATAATTAAAGCGATCGCACAGGTAAAGATAACCCGCCAGGGATCGAACAAACTAAGTTTCTCGATAATCAGACGACTATAAACCATGGTGGCAGCTATTTCTACCAAACCCACGTAAACCCACCAGTCGTTAGTAGTTTGCTCTCGCTCTCTGGAATCTCTACCTTGAATTAGGGCATATCCCCCTAATAAAAAACTAATAACGATGCTGACAGAAGTTAGACGGGGTGTTGTGGTGTCAATGGCAATACCTGCGGCAATAATTTTGAGGATACTACTTATTGCCCAATGTAGGTGAGCGATGAGAATGATTTTTGGCAGACTGAGGTTAAATAAAGATCTTTGCTCTTGTTTGCCCCACCACCAAGCGATGAGACGATAGCTAAAAGCGATCACCGCAGCAACTAAAGATAAAATGGTAAAACCATCGGCGACATTCCCTCCAGGCGATCGCCACATCTGATAGACTACTATTTCATAGATTCCCAGGGAAACTCCTGCTAATGATAAATAATTAAGGGTTTTATTGTTGCTATTGTTGTATTGACTTGTACCAATCCCAATATAAGCTGCTCCTAGTGTGAGTAATCCAGTATGAGCATTTTTGTAAGGTAGTCGCCAAGCAATTGCTAAAAGGGCATAGAGTAATGCTAATGGAGCTAGGCTGGCTGAATTACCCCAGGATGCAGTGTTGAATCGAGCCAGCCACCAGAGAGTAAGTAATCCCAAAATAATATTAGCCGTCGCGATCGCTATTCCTGTACCGCCAACTAAAGTAACTAAGCTAAAAACTGCCAACTCCCAAATCCAACCCAGGGTATAAAAAGCGAGGGGTTGGGGTTGCTGCCGATAACGGTAATAAATTGCCCCACCTAGTAATACTGAAGTAATTAAACAGTGTCCTGAACTTATATTTAGTTGATTGTTACCTGCAATTATGTCTATATAACTTAAAGTAACTATAGTTAGGGCGATCGCTCCTATACCCTTTGCCCAATAATCTGCGGCTTTGGCATATTTACGATTGAGTTTAAAGTTATTAACTTCTGCACCTACTCCTAAAATTCCCCTAGCAGCTCGTTCGGAAATATAATCTAGTCTGGGGGCAGAAATTCGCCGTAAAAAATAGGATCTGAGTTGATATAAACCAATGACAGCGATCGCGCTAATAATTAGCCAATTCCACCCCGTAATGATTTCCCCTAAAACACTACCAATTAAAACCAGTGCTAAACCCAAATGAATCGCCGCCACTGTAGTTTTACGTAAGTAGTAAGCATTGACAAACATTAAGGCCGTAGCTAAGGCTAAATTAACTACTCTGGCTTGAGCATCCCCCAAAGTTAAAATCTGTGCGGCAACTAAAGCACCACAGCTTAAAGCTATAGCCAGTCTTCTCTGTTTAATACTAGAAGTAGTTCGAGCAACTATGGTTAACATTGCAGGAATCCCCAACCAGCTTAAACTCCCAAGAAAAATAATTGATGTTGGATTTTGCTTGATTTCGGCTAAAAATAAACTATAGCTGATTGCTGCTAATAATAATCCCAAATACCAGCAACTATCATACCAAGTTCGCCGATATTGCCGATTTAATTTAGGTCGCGATCGCTGAAAAATTACTAGCCATTCAACAATTGCCATTATGAGTATTATTGTTCCCCAAGCAATTTGGCTTAGATTAAGCGGTAATAATGAGATGGTACTGGTAATTGCCAGCAAACCCAAACAGTGAGCTAGATAAATTAAAGTTACTCTCGTGGGCTGACGGATCCAGGCGACGTAACTTAATGTGATAGTAGACAATCCCCAGTTTAGCGATCGCCAAGTAGGATTGTAGAGACTTAGACTGGTTAAGACGATCCCCAATAGTAAGGTTAAAATTTCGCCATAGAAAGCTAATTGGGGTTTTTCTCGGCGATACAACCAAGAGGAAATCCAGATAAATAAAATTAAATAGGGAAATAGGGTAACGCTAAATACCGATTCTGGTAAATATTGTGTATTACTAATTTCTACAGCCAAAGCGATCGCCCTACTGCGAATCAAATCGGGAATTAATTCTTTGGCTACGAATAAACTTTGTAAGCCGATTACAAAAATTGCTGTTAAATCTTTTTTTCGCCAATAAAGACATAATCTCTGGGTGAATAGATGAATTGCCAAACCATTAATTACAGTAGTTTGCCATAATATTGATTCGAGATCGGACAGACCAATTAATAAAGAATTACACCAAGTAAGAAAAAAAACAAATAAACAAATTGCTTGAAATATTTTGCTCAAAAAAGTAGTTGTCAGTTGTCTCTCGACATCACTTTTATCTGCTAAATTCAAACTAATTATTACCTTTTCTTTAGATAAATAAATAGTAGCCACTAACCAAGCAGCCAAAGCGATCGCGCTAGATGAATAACCTAAATATATCTGATTGATAAATATAGCGCGAACTAGTAATAGCAACCAAGCAGATAATATCATTAACAAGCGATCAATTTTACAATCATTAGCTCGATGCAATATTGACCAATAATAGAGAGAAATAATCACAATTATCCCGCCATAAATAGCTTTTAAAGTAAAATATGGCGATTCCCAACCAAGATGAAGATAACTTAAAAATAAAAATAGTGGTAAAAACCACCAGTTAATATCTGAATTTTTAGATTGTAAATAACTTAAAAAAGTCAAACTAATAGTTGCAATTACTACAACTAGTAAACCACTCAAACTATCAAGAAGATTCAAGCTACTCATAGCCCAAAAATTAATTGGAATCAGTAATGTAGCAATATTTTTTAAAGTTTGAGTAGTTAATTTTAAATTATTCTGCTTATCTGACCACAAACCGATACCCGAAAAAGCAATTGTATACAACCACAAAATTGTATATTGGCCAGTTGCCAGAAAATTATTCCACTGAGTAGCGGCTAAAACTCCTGAAGAAAGTACTACTAAAAATATACCGAGAAATAACAACCAACGAATGCTAAGTTCATCTAAAAAAGCTTGCCAAATTTGACTAATAATATTTGGTTTAGATTTAATTTGAGTTGTTGTGGTTGGAGATTTTTGAGTTATCTCAATTGAAGTGGTTTGATCCACTTTGTTAATTTGAGATATAGGGCAAGTTAAATACTTGCGACTTAAAGTTAATACTTGTCGGTCATCAATCAATCCCAAACGCAACCATGTTTCTAACCCAGTTAATAAATTTGGGTTAGAACTTCTAACGTATATTTCTAGATATAATAAGCGATCCCCGTCATTAGACATGAAAAAAACTCAAGGTAAATCACAACTTATGTTATTTATACCCTAAGAAATCTAACAGCTTAGAATTTTGTAACAATAGCTACTAATTGTCAGAAAATAACTATCACTTAACTTAAATAAAAAATTATTTTTAGTTAGATCAAAGTATTAACTAATATTAATTATTCCTGCTTAGGTCAAAAAAATGAATGGTATCAGCCAAAATACTGATTAATTTAGAAAATATTAATAAATTGAATAAATAAGTTGTTTATTGGTATAAAGTTGAATAGCAATCTATAGTTTAAATTATCGGCGATGAATATTTAGCTTTAGCAATAATCTCTCATGAATCTTAGCAGTTTAAAGCTTTACACCTTGTTTTCTAGTTTCCATTGCCCTCGAACTTATCGAGGCAAAATTATGTTAGTAGCTGCGATCGGCACTAATATACCTTTACTAAGTTTGCTATTTTACATTACTTTTTCTGCTTCATTATCTATAGAAATTATTTTCAAAACGCTACTAATTTCTTTATTAGCCACCATAACTAGTACGGTAGTTACTTTGTATGGACTTCACTATTTGCTATCGCCTATCATACTGACTTCAAAAGCTTTACAAAAATATCTGCAACAAAAAAAGCTGTCTAATTTACCGACTACTTTTCAAGATGAAGCCGGGGCATTAATGGCAGATACCACTGCAACATTAAAACGATTAGATGCAATTATTCTACACTTAACTAATTACGATAATCTCACGGGATTGCCCAACCGAGAACTATTTCAAACTCACATCCAACAAGCCATATCTGAAGCCAAAGACAACCAACAGTTTGCCTTAATTGTTTTGGATTTAAATAGTCTCAAAGATATCAACAGTACTTTAGGACGAAAAGTCGGAGATCTCCTACTCAGAAAAGTCGCTCAAAGAATCACGGAACATTTACAAACAGGAGATGTCTTAGCTCGTTTTGGCGGCGACGAATTTGCAATTTTACGTACCCAAATAATAAATTCAGATAGCTCGATAGCTTTATCTAACGAATTATTAGATAGTTTATCCGAACCTTTTGCTTTATTTGGTAAAAAAGTTCATTGTGCCGCTAAAATTGGCATTACTATTTATCCTTTTGATGGCACGAGTATTGAACAACTAATACAAAATGCCGACACGGCTATTCACCAAGCAAAACAGCAAAAATTAAATACCTATCAATTTTATTCACCAGAAATTAATGCCAAACTCAAACGTATTCTTGCGATTAAAGACAATTTGCGTTACGCATTAATACGAGATGAGTTGTCAATATATTATCAACCTCGTATCGAACTTGCTACTGGTCGTCTGGTAGCAGTAGAAGCTTTATTACGCTGGCAAAATCCCGAATTAGGTTTTGTTTCACCTGCTGAATTCATTCCCATTGCAGAAGAGACTAATTTAATCGTACCAATAGGAGAATGGGTGCTGTACAATGCCTGTCTACAAAACAAATTCTGGCAAGATGCAGGTTTATCGCCACTCCGAGTTTCAGTTAACCTCTCTCCCTGTCAATTTAAGCAAAACAATCTAATAGAAATTATTGATCGCATCCTGCACAAAACTCAATTAGATACTAGTTATTTAGAATTAGAAATTACCGAAAGTCTTTTAGTTGATGATATCGAAGGTGCGATCGCGACTTTATGGCAGTTAAAAAATCGAGGTATATCAATTGCTTTAGACGATTTTGGTACTGGTTATTCTTCTTTAAGTTATTTGCAAAAACTACCCATTAATACCCTGAAAATTGATCGCGCCTTTGTCACTAATATTGCTACTAATCCCGATGATGCTGCAATTTCCAGAGCAATTGTCGCTCTAGCTCAAAGTTTAAAATTAAATATCACCGCCGAAGGGGTAGAAACTCAACCACAGCTAAACTATCTCAAAAATCTAGGCTGCAATGAAGTACAGGGTTACTACTTTGGTAAACCGCTATCGGCTGCTAATTTAAGTGATTTTTTATTGGCTGATTGCAGTGTGCATCCAGTGGCTGTGTGAACTACCCGCGATAAATCGCGAGATGCGCGAGGAAACCTCCAAAGTTTAGCCCCGTCCCATCGCTTTAGCGATCGCACTTCTTTTGACACTCAAGTTAAAATCCTCAATAATTCAATCCCTCATCAAATTTAAGATTCTCGGCGAAATAAAAACACCATTAACGCTACCACTCCAACTTGTAAGGCAAAATTAGCTGAATTTGTGATTAAATCTTGTCCTGCGGCTAACTTAGCTAAAAAAACAAATCCCCCCAATAAACCCGATGCAGCAAAAGCAACATAGAAAAATTTTCTGAGGTTTTTAAAAGGAGCTTGTGCTTCTGCCTTTAGTCTGGCATACTTTTCAGGGGAAAGATTATTTTTTTTCGCTCTAGCTCGATCTTCTGCCGATAACTCTGTCATCAGATTATTCTGTTAATAATAAAATTCAACGGTTGTTGATGAATTTATCCAATACTATACAGTATTTTAGTTCATGCCGATGTAGCTCAGTGGTAGAGCAACGTACTCGTAATACGTAGGTCGCAGGTTCAAATCCAGTCATCGGCTTGCACAATATAGCCTAATCTCCAATATCGAAAACCAAAAATTAATCGGGATACCAGAACATTCCTTTAATGCCTTCAGGATCTAAAATAAACCCCAAACGTCGGTAAAAATCAATTACTTGGGGGTCGGCAAATAAAGTAATATTGCTAATATCGGCATTTCTCAGTTGAGTGATTGTATATTTCATCATAGCTTTACCCAATCCTCGATTTTGAAAATTAGGATCGACTACAACATCCCAAATAGTCGCGTTAAAAGCACAATCAGAAGTAGCACGAGCAAAACCAATCAAACGCTTTTTTTTTGCTCTAATTTCCCACATAGAAACTACAAGAAAACTATTTTGAAGTGCTTTTTTGACTTTACGTAAAGGGCGGCGGGCCCAGCCAACGCGATCGCACAATTCTTCTAATTCATATAAATCCAAATCCCGTTCTGTACTAAACACAATCCGAGGCTGATTATCTATTACGTCATCTAACTGCAATAGTTCGCCATCAATGACTGTAGCTTCAGAAGTAGCTGTAGTTTCGAGATTTTTAAAAAACTTTTTCCAAAAGACCATGCCGCTATGGCTTTACTGTTATATGTTTTCGATATTGGAGATATTCTTTAAATATATCTTAGTTATATTAGTCTATTTTTAGACTTAAAAACATTTTTCTTGTCAACTAATATCTTTTAGAGCAACTAATCTAACTAGGATAAGTTAATATTTTTTGATTTTGCAGTTTTGCAGTTAAATTTTGCCAAAAACATCCTCCAGCTTCTATTTGCTCCCAGCATTGCTTTGTTTAAATATAACGAGCCAGCTTTTAGTTGAAAATTATCCAAGCCAATGATGATACCATAGTATTATGTCAACTTTAAACATATTGGGAGTCAATCACAGTTACGAGTTAACACCTCCGACTCAAAACTCTCAACTACCTGTAATAGTTTTCATACATGGCTGGCTTTTAAGTCGTCGTTATTGGCAGCCCTTAATCGAGCTTTTAAAATCGGATTATCAATGTTTACTTTATGATTTAAGAGGGTTTGGTGACTCTACAACTAAATCTGAGACTGATTCAGAAGCGAACCACAACGATCGCCATAGCTATAGTTTGAGGGCATACGCTAGAGATTTGCAATTGTTATTAGAAAATTTAGGCATTGAAAAAGCTTGGCTAGTCGGACATTCTTTGGGTGGTAGTATTGCTTTGTGGACAGCACAACTATGTCCTCAAAGGGTTAAAGGGGTAGTTTGTCTTAATTCTGGGGGTGGGATTTATTTAAAAGAAGAATTTGAACGCTTTCGTTACGCCGGTCAACAGATAGTAAAATTTCGCCCTGCTTGGTTGCTTTACCTGCCTTTAATGGATTTTGTATTTGCTAGAATGATGGTAGCTCGACCTCTTAGTCTACATTGGGGTCGTCAGAGAATTATCGATTTCATTCAAGCAGAAGAAAAAGCCGCTTTAGGAGCATTATTAGAATCTACTACAGAAGAGGAAGTTCACTTACTTCCCCAACTAGTATCGCGATTGCAGCAACCGGTTTACTTTATTGCAGGAGCTAAAGATCGAGTTATAGAATCAAAATACGTCCATCATCTAGCTAGTTTTCACAACCTATTTACTCAAAACGGTAGTAATGTTTTTGAGATATCTGACTGCGGTCATTTAGGAATGTTAGAGCATCCTGAAAAAGTAGCTGCCATTTGCGATCGCATTATTAAAAAACACGAACTCAATTAAACAATTACCATAATCAGCTTAGTTGCTACTATCTGCAACTACTTCCACTTGCTGAGAACCATCTGCTTGAATCCAAATTAAACGTTCAATCCGACAGCTGCGAGCATATTTTCTAATTTCAGCTTCCGAACGTCCTCCTAAATCAATTTCTACTCTAGTTAATTTACCCTCTTGACGGGCGGCACAAGCCCCCGAATCGAATTCGGGGGACGCGCCCTTACGTAATTGACGAGCATATTGAAAAGCCGTACTTTCTACTTGGGGAGTGGTAGCTATTACCAGATAGTTACTAGCCGGAGCTTGCTGGGGTAGCCGCTCTGTAGTTAATAAACAAGAATGTAAATCTTCAATATTTAACGAAAAACCAATACCTGGAGATGTTTCTCCTTGAGGATGATACAGTCCCAATAATCGATCATATCGTCCCCCTTCACCTAAAAGATAAGACTGATTACCTTGAAAACAGACTGCTTTAAACACAATTCCCGTATAGTAATCAAAAGTCTGTAATAAACTCAGATCCAGAGTTAGAGGTAAAGGAATCGGCGAGCTATTTTGAAGTAAAGAGATTAAGGATTTAAGATTGTGTACAGTAGTTTGGGCCGAACTATCTAAATCTAAGCTAGCAACTTTAGCTAAAACTTCTTCTGGTTGTCCCCGCAGATCGAATAAACATAAAGCTCTGGCTTTCAACCTCGGTTCGAGAGGTAAATTTTCTAAGGTAATGCGATCGAGATTAGCAATACATTGACACACTTGAGGTTTAATGTCATCGGGAAAAACTGCCAAAAGCGATCGCGTTAACCCCGCTTCTCCCAGCAAAATCGACCAGTTAGGAACGCCTAAAGTTGCCAAACACTCAGCCAACAATAAAATTATTTCACTGTCAGCTAATATACCTCCAGCAAATAATAGCTCTACCCCAGCTTGATAAAATTCTAATTGGCGACCGTGATGATTTTGAGGTGGATTGCGGAAAACATTAGCACGATAACAAAGGCGTTGAGGGTAGCAGTCAGTAGGAGTAGGTGCCGCAAGAGAACGCTGACCAAGAGAAGTATTGCCAGCCATCCGTGTTACTGCTGCACGGGCAATAGAAGCAGTTAATTCAGGACGCAATCCTAGAGTTTGTTCGGAATCTTTACGTAATTGAATGACAGTTGCAGGTTTAATTGCACCGCCAGCAGTGAGAGTGTCTAGCCATTCCAAAGTAGAGGTGACAATACGTTGATAACCCCATTGCTGAAATGTTGTTTGTAAGCAGTCGTTAATCCAGCGTTTTTGCTCTACTTCTAGAGGTAATAAATCTCTTGCTCCAGCCGGTGGTTGATAAATCATGTTTGGTTAAGACAGACTCGATCCAGTATTTTTAGGGTATATCTCTCAGGTTAGCTGTTGGAGTTTCTAGCCTTAATAACCTGTGAGCTTAGTCATTTTACCAAGATTCTTCGACTGATTATCGAGAGTCAGGTTAATTTTGTGTAGTACTTACTTATGAATTTTCCAGGAAAGGAGGTGAATGTGTTGCTTTTCGCCGTTTTACTTTTTTTTCAAGCCAAACAAACTACTGAATAAACCACTGCT
>JBHJNX010000211.1:0-32192 GCA_050330335.1 Pleurocapsa sp.
CACTTCTGCACCGTGGTTATTTTCTTCTAGTTGAGGCAAAATCATTTGACCTAGTTTGTAACTAGCTGTATGTCCTGACGTACTAAAGATATAAGCAACTTTCATAGCTATAAATTCAATTCACAATGTTCAAAGAAGGTAAGGGCGGAATACGGGCTAAAATTCCTTTCTGTAAGACTTCAGGGCGATATTGACGTTTTATGAGTCCATCGTTGCTAGCAAAGTATTGTTCGGCAAATCGCAACAGAGAAGGAGAACAGGTTATGGGTGGCAAATCTCCGAACATTAAATTGGTTTTATTAGGTGCAGCAAAAGTAACAACACAAGGACGATTACAAGCACTCATACAACTAACTTCTTGAATAATAAATTCATCTTTACATTGCCAGTTTGCTTGTAAAGCTTTTAATTGATTTAGTAAATATTTTCCGCCTCTTTGTCCTAAATAGTTTTTTTGTTGGGCAGAAAAGGCACAGGAACTACAAACAAATATCGTGTGTTTACTCATTTTAATTAAAAATCGATCTTTTACTATTTATTGTTTAATTAATTGTTCGATATCCCCTCGCTCTATTTCAGCAATCGATTTATGAATTTTATATTGTTTTGGAGGCTTTAACATTATTACAATTGCTGTTTCAATAGGCGGACAACCTAGTTCGCGACAGGTTAATTGATTTAAAGAAATAGCAACTTGTTCGTCTAGATTTAAAATTTCGACTATCCAAGTTTTTACTTGTTTTACTTTGTCAGGATCGGCTTTTAAATTACTTCGAGAAAATAAATTCATCACAATTACCAAGGTAAGTTAGAAAGACTAAACTTATTGGACAAAATCAAGCCAGCTAAACAGTCATCAAGCTGTTCTTTAATTAAAGACTCATCTAAATTACGCCCAATGAATACAAGTTCATTTTTTGGTTGCGTCGTCCAATCATCTGCTTGTAGATCGTAACGAGGTCCACTCAGTTGAAAAATATGTCGCGATGGACTTTCTTGAAACCATAATATGCCCTTAGCACGAAACACATCATTTGATAATTGTTGAGTTAAAAAATGTTCAAACTTCTCAATCTCAAACGGGCGATCGCTTTGAAAAGAAACGAAATTAAAACCATCCTTGGCTAAGTGATTATTAATAGCAGATTTGTCGTGTCGAAACTGATAAATTTCATCTTGATAATTATCTGTTTGAGTTAAACTAATATCTAAAATTAAAGATAAAGGTACTTTGCCATATTCACTCTCTAAAATTCTAAATCCTGGTTTAATATCTTCAATAAATGCTTTTAATTCGGTAATTTTTTCTTCAGTCGCTAAATCAATCTTATTTAAAATAACCATGTCGCCATATTTGATTTGACTCATAGCAGCCTCACTATCAAAATGCTTTTCATCAAAAGCTGCTGCATCTACAACTGTAATCACTGCATCAATCCGCGTTAAAAACTTTAATTCTGTTCCTAAAAAAGTCAAAATAATCGGTAACGGATCAGCTAGTCCTGTAGTTTCAATTACTAAATAGTCTATTTTTTCTTCTCGTTCTAAAACTCGATAAACAGCATCTACTAAACTGTCATTGATTGTACAGCAGATACAACCATTATCAAGTTCCACCATGTCTTCTTCTATGGAGATTAACAGTTGTTCGTCAATATTAATATCGCCAAATTCATTAACTAAAACGGCTACTTTTAAATTATCTTTGTTTTGTAAAATTTGATTGAGTAAGGTGGTTTTGCCACTACCTAAAAACCCAGTAATAATTGTTACTGGCATTCCACTTTTTGGTAAGGATGGCAAGGCATCGGACAGGCTGAAGTTTAGACGAGTCATATTTTTAAGTTAGTTCGTCCCTAAGTTTTTGATAATGATTATCATTTTATCTTGTTCTGAAAAATCTGCGCGATAAAGATAGCGTTAATCTGTTGAAAAGTAATACTTATCTATTCTTTGAACTGGTTGCGTAGCGTGTTCTTCGAGGCTGTTCTCGGCCAAGTAATCAGCAACGCCCCAAAATTTCTTCAGCCGAGCGACATTTACCAGCTTGAAGCTTGGTATACATCTTTCATCTAGACTATAGTGAAATAATACGACAGTCAAATTCTTTCGACTAATACCGGACACAACCGCTAGCGAGTGTGTTTCTTAAGAGTTAGACTTAGAAAACAATGAACTGTTTGCTGTTGATCGAGATCGATGGTCGATGGATTATCACTGATTGATAGGGTTCTCCAGAGAGCTAAATAAATACAAATTTTACAACAAGCGCGATCGTGACGACTTCGAGTGTAATAAAAAAACTACCAGAATATTCTATAAATACGGTAAAACGAGCCGAAATAGCTCTATCTTGCTCTCCTTTTTATTTAAAACTATTTGAAGCAATGCAAAACCAAAGCGTTCCCATTGCAGCTACCAGTGGAATTTCGGGAGTTCAGACAGGATATATCAAACGAGCTTACAGTGAAGCCAAAGCAGAAGACGAATTGGTCTGGTTGATTAAAGTGGGATTGCTGCGGCGAGAAGTAGACGGACAGGGATTGACTGATAGTTTTCGCCTGACTCCTTTAGGTAGACAAATAGTAGCTAAATGGGAGCAACAAGGGAATCAAATACCTCAAGCTTCTATTATTAACCGAATTTCCAATTGGTTCAATCGTTGGTTACAATGGTCACTTTAAGCTTATATGTAATTGCTATGACAGTCAGAAGGAATTCTAATTATAGAGCTTCTACTGACTTCTTAAATATATTCCAGCAGAGGAGCGATTGATGAAAGCGATTATGGTGGTGGGAACGACATCTCATGCAGGAAAATCCTTCTTGACTGCTGCTTTATGCCGCATTTTGGCGCGACATGGTTGGCGAGTAACTCCCTTTAAAGGACAAAATATGGCTCTCAATGCCTATGTAACTACTACCGGAGGAGAAATAGGTCACGCACAAGCAGTACAAGCCTGGGCATCGGGAGTAATTCCCAGAGTAGAAATGAATCCTATTTTGCTCAAACCACAGGGCAATATGACTTCTCAGGTCATTATTAAAGGTAAACCAGTAGGAGTCGTCTCAGCTTCAGAATATTATGAAAAATATTTCGATTTGGGTTGGGAAGTCATTCAAGAATCTCTTTATCGCTTATCTTTAGAGTTCGATTTAGTGGTGTGCGAGGGTGCAGGAAGTCCAGCCGAAATCAATCTCAAGCATCGCGATCTGACTAATATGAGGATTGCTAAACATTTAAAAGCCCCGACGATTTTAGTTGTAGACATTGAGCGGGGTGGTGCTTTTGCCCATATAGTTGGTACTTTAGAATTATTAGAACCCGCAGAGCGATCGCTCGTTAAAGGAATTGTCATCAATAAATTTCGCGGATATAAAGAACTATTAAATTCAGGGATTGAATGGTTAGAAAAACATACAGGAATTCCAGTTTTGGGGGTAATTCCTTGGAGCGAACAAATGTTTCCTGCCGAAGATTCTTTGGACTTATTAGACAGAACTAGTCGTGAGAAAAAAGACATTAATATTAGTGTAATTCGCTTGCCTAGAATTGCTAACTTTACTGATTTCGACCCCTTAGAAACAGAATCGACGGTGGCAGTTAATTATGTCAATATCAAGGATTCTTTGGGACATCCCGATGCCGTAATTATACCTGGTTCAAAAACTACAATTGCCGATTTAATCGCACTAGAAAAAACCGGTATGGCACAACAAATTAGAGACTATGCGGCTGCTGGAGGAACTGTTTTAGGAATTTGTGGTGGATTTCAAATTTTAGGTCAACGCATTATCGATCCCGAAGGATTGGAAGGAGAGCCTGGAGATTTTGCTGGTTTGAATTTATTGCCTATCACGACAATTGTTTCTAATAATAAAATAGCCCGCCAAAGACAGGTAATTTCCCACTTTCCTCAAGCCGGATTGCCAGTAGATGGGTATGAAATTCATCAGGGACGCAGTCGCATTAATCGCAATAATCGGGAAACAGAAGATAACTTTCAAGCTATATTTGATGATCCGGGTTTAGGTATTGTCGATAAAAGCCAATCAATTTGGGGCTGCTATATTCACGGTCTATTTGATAATGGTGCTTGGCGGCGTTCGTGGTTAAATCAATTACGCAAACAAAGGGGAATGTCTTCCTTAGCTACTGGTATTTCTAACTATCGCGAACAACGAGAAATAATTTTGAATTCTTTAGCAGATTTAGTCGAAAAAAACTTAAATTTAAGCCCAATTATTTCGGAGCGTAGTTATTGAGTTGCTCTTGATTGCTCAACATATAAACTGCTATTTGTCTATAGCTAATTATGCTCAGTCAATAAGCTACATTGGGTTTTTATTAAGTTAAATTAATACTTTGAGCGTGAGAAATGCTATATTCCTTGCTGTTACTTGTTTCTGTGAATTTTATATACAGTAGATATTTTGTAATTGGCAATAATAACCCAGTGTATTGCTAATTTATTGTTTAGTTATTCAACAATTTATCATGATTTCAAACTTCTAGTAAACTCGTAACTCATTCTCAATAATAATTTTAATATTTTGTTACTTTAATATTTCTTATTAAAATAAGTTCACGAAGTGGAAGGAAGCCCTGCGGCGGTCTCACGCATCTCTTGGAGACCTCGGATGTCGCCACCCTGGCTTTTCAAGCCAGGGTCTCTTCCACCTTATTTGTAGTACAAATGACACTACGACAAGTAGTAATATTTTCCAGATACAGTTTATTACAGCAACAGAGATTTTTAAAATTAGTTGACGACTATACTAAAAGTGTCAGTCATACCCCCTCAGATATAGTATTGTTTAAAAATCATGAGTGTTAAAATTCGTTTTTTACCAGATGATGTTACCGTAGAAGCGCAACCAGGAGAGCCAATGTTGCAAGTGGCAGAAAGGGCAGGAGTATTTATTGCTACTGGCTGTTTGATGGGTTCTTGTCATGCTTGCGAAGTTGAATTAGACGACGGCACAGCTATTTGTTCCTGTATTAGTTCCGTACCAAGCGATCGCTCGGAGTTAACGGTCAATCTCTACGACGATCCTACTTGGTAAATAGAAAGTGTTAGATAATTATCATTGACTTAAATAATAGCAAGCATGATTAATACTAAAAATTTAGCTTTAAATTACATTATCAATGAATCAGGAGAAAAAACGGCAGTTATTTTATCTATCGCGCAATTTGAAGAACTACTAGAGGATTTAGAAGATTTAGCAATCGTAGCAGAAAGGCGAGATGAATCAACTACTAGCCATACAGATTTAATTGCTGAATTAAAACAAGATGGCATTATATAAAATTGAGTGGAAACAGTCGGCTAAAAAAGAACTTAAAAAGCTAGACAAGCAGATCGTTCCTAAAATTTTGCAAGCCGTTGAGAATTTAGCAGATAACCCTTATTCATCGGGTAGTAAAAAATTGATTGGTAGTGACTCTATTTATCGTATTCGTGTAGGAAATTATCGTATTATTTACAATATCAAATCATTTGTACTGACAATAGAAATTATTAAAGTGGGTCATCGTCGAGAAGTTTATCGTCAGAAATAAATAAAATAATAAAATGATTAGGGCGATCGCAATTTTTTTGACTTCTCAGATACCCTCTAAGCAATTAATTCCAAAAGCAGCAGATATTTCAGTAAAAGATGGCAGTACATACAAACAAGTTTCCCATTTTATCTAAGTGCGATCGCTTTTATTTTATTTGGGAACATTAATTGTTATTCCTGCACAAGCATAGCGCGACAAAATAACTACAATCGTAGCAGAAAAGCGAGATGAATCAACTACTAGCCACACAGATTTAATTGCTGAATTAAAACAAGATGGCATTATATAATGATATTGCGATTTAGGCTGTAAACGAACGTCCCAATCCTAATTTCGCCAGACGTTTGCGGAAAGCGATGGAGCTTTTGTCGCCAGCAATATGTACTTCATCTGCTAAATTAATCGGTAAATCTTCAGGCCATTGCTCTTCGACGATCGCTTGATCTTCGGCAAATACCTGATGATTGAAGTCTAGTGTATCTTGCAAGGGGGCATCTTTATCGAAGTTACGACACACTGGCACAAAAACCTTAGTTTTACGTGCGGAGACGGGAGAAGCAGCATTGAGGATGTGTAGCTTGCCATTGGGGGAAAATACGGTTAATTTGGCGGTAAAAGGCAGCCAGACTTCAAATAAGCGTCGCCACAAAAAATCAGGGGAAGCTAGATGTTTCAGACCATGAGGATAATTACTCACTGTACTGATATAATCAGCCCGAAAACCATGCTCTGTCTGTTGGATGGGATAATCGGGTACTTCTGGGTTATCTTCTTCGCCAAAAGATTTAGCGTGAATGAAAGCAAAATGACTGACATCTAAAAAACCTTCTACCTGACGACCTGCGGCGGCATTCAACTCTACGACATCAGGTAACACTTGAAGGTAATCGGGGTCATCCCACTCGCTGAAATCGGGAAAATGCACCGAGCCATTATCGATTAATCGAGTCCAGACTAAACCATAACGCTCCATTGCAGGATAAGTTTTGAGCTTCAACCGCCCTGGAATTGCTGCATTAGGTTGTGCCGGAATACGGACACATCGAGCATGATGATCGTATTGTACTCCGTGATAGGGACAGACCAAGTGATCGCTTTCCATCCAGCCCAAGCTAAGTGGCGCACCCCGATGCAAACATAAATCTCGTGCCACCACAATCGAACCATCGGAAATACGATAAATCACCAGTCTTTCGTCTAATAAGCGTGTGCCGTAGGGCTTTTCTGTAGTAATTTCGTGGGAGAAAGCAACAGGATACCAAAAAGGTGCGAGAGCTTGCCAGTCAGTAGAACTAAAAGTACAATCTCGCGGTAGTGAAACTTCTTGAATCGCCGTCATCAACTTTACTCCCAGACAAACTTTATAGGAGAGACAATACAACGAGATAAGTTAATATTTTGTGTAATCCCGTACAGATTTAGCTACATGGCGGCATCCAACTTTTAACAGTTTATATAAGCATAAACTAAAGCTTTTTAAAGTATCTGGCCACTGGAAATAACTTGAAATCTGCTTTTTCATAAGTTTTGCGTGCTGGAGCATGACCTAGATCGCCTCCAGTTTCAACCATAGCGAGGGCCATTCCCGCATTTTTCAGCCAATTTAGAGCAAATTCTATCAAAGCAGTACCAATACCCCGACCTTGAAAATCGGGATCGACAGCAACCATATATATTTCACCGATGCTGTCTTCTGGGTGTATTTTTACAGCTATAAAGCCCATAATAGTTTTATCCCTTGCGACCCAAACATTTGTATCAAAACCAGTGCAGACATCCTCTACGGCTTTTCGCTGACTCACGCGCCAATGATCGGGATAAAATGCCTGGTATACATCAGCGTCCATCGCATTCTGAATAGAATCAAAAACAGGACTCCATGCCCGAAGAGAAAGACGGATAATAGCATCAAGATGTTGGGGGTCATATGGTTCGATTTGCATAGAGAGATGATTGTTGTTTGAGTATAGGGCGATTGTATTTCAAATGGGTTCGATATCTACTGGAAATCTTGAATGTCTTACAAATTCTTTGTCACTGATTTTACCGACGCGATCGCGACTATGATAAATTCGATTGAGATCAGTGTATATATGAGCTATTTGAACTTTAAAATCAATTTCATCAAAATCTTCAGGTGAATACCAATCTTCAATTAACTTGGATATATGTTCTTTAGTTTCTTCTAATTCATACATTAACAAAGTCCACTCAACGGGGTTATCTTGTTTGTTAATCATTTCTTTTCTCGATCTATAAAATTACTCGACTGTTGTGATTTCGGCGATCGCTAAAACCGATAGAATACAATTTAGGTAGCGATAACATCTAATGGCAATAACGCTATGGTTACAACCACCTCTAAATCGATTAGCTTAGAAGAATTTTTAGCATTACCAGAAACCAAACCCGCCAGTGAATATATCAACGGGAAAATCATTCAAAAACCGATGCCGAAAGGAAAACACAGTACAATTCAGACTGAACTATCTAGTGCAATCAATGTTGCTCTTAAACCACAAAAAATAGCTCGTGCATTTTCTAAACTAAGATGTACCTTTGGGGGACGTTCTACTGTACCCGATGTCACTGTCTTTACTTGGGATAGAATACCCCGCGATAGTAATGGTGAAATAGCAGATTCTTTTCAAGCTGCACCAGACTGGACAATGGAAATATCATCTCCTGAACAAAGCCAGACCAAAGTTACTAACAATATTCTCCATTGTTTGGCTAATGGCACGCAATTAGGATGGTTAATTGATCTGCAAGAACAGTCGGTATTAGTTTATTTCCCAGCACAACAACCCGCATTTTTTGAAGATGCTAATGATATTTTACCCGTACCCGATTTTGCTAAGGCTTTTGAATTAACTTTAGGAGAATTATTTGACTGGTTATTGGAATAATGGCGCGATCTCGGCGCATCCGAGGCGTAAAGCGATCGCTTTTTATTGTAAAAAATTACTTTGGATAATTAAATTAAACATTTTAATACTCGATTTATAATGCAAACTACGGCTGATTTTTTTTGTGCTTTTTGTGGCGAACCTAATTGTACTTTTGTTGATATCAGTGCTGGAACACAACAATCGTATATAGAAGATTGTCAAATATGTTGTCGTCCTAACATTCTCTACGTGCGAATTGATGAAGACACCCTGGATATAGAAATCGATACTGATTACGAAGGCTAAACATTAGATTGATTGGTCATTACTTGAAACAGTAATATAGCGGTTCTCGATTCTGTGAAGTACAGTAATCGCTATGACTGGGAAAAGGAAAAAGGGTTTGCATTTATTTTAAAACCCTGCCTAATGTACCTCATTAATTTAAGAACTGCTATAGATATTTTACTCTACCCGATTTTATTCGAGCTTTTGAGTTAACTGTAGGGAAATTATTTGGTTGATTGAGACAAGTTAAAAATACGAGATACTGAAATTACGAATAACAATTCCTGAGTTAAAAAACAAAATGTACGTGTTGATTGGTGGGGCGGGAATGATGGGATTGGATTTAGCCAAAACCTTGTTAGAGATGGGACATACTATCGCAGTAGTAGATACCGATCCTCTTGCTTGTCAATATGCCCGCGAAAAAATTGGTGTCATGACTTTTGAGGGGAGTGCTGTTAACACAACTGTGCTGCTAGAAGCTGGAATTCGTAAAGCCAATGCAGTGATTGCCACCTTAACAGAAGATGCACTCAATCTAGCACTGGTTACTCTCTGCAAATACTATGGTGTACCTCAAATTGTCGTACGTATGCGCGATCGCGACTTTGCCGAACCTTATCAATTAGCAGGAGCAACCCATATCATTAGCACTACAGAATTAGCTATTAACCGAGTTCTCAACGCCATTGAATATCCCCAAGTAGATGCGATGATGCACTTTGAACAGGGACAAATTGAGGTTTTAAAGCTTTCCATTCCCGAAACTTGTTATGTTGTAGGGCGCAGTGTGGCTGAAATCGCGCGAGATTCTCGTTTTCCTGCGGGAACGCTGATTATTGGCTATCAGGCACATCCCCTTGAGGCTTTAAACATTCCTAATGGCAGCACTATCTTAGAAAGTGGCTCGACTATCTTAGCAGTAACTAAACCCGAACTTGTACGGCAATTGATTGATTTTATCGGTTTATGTTCTGGTTAATCGATTGAAAACTTCTATAGGTGCAAGATATCAGTTTAGAGGTTACTCGTAATGATAACGACAGGCTAAAAAATCAATTTGAGTCTGTTCTACTCGATAAACCAATCGATGTTCTAAATTAATTCGTCTCGACCAAATATCTGCATCTACGTATTTTAAAGGTTCTGGCTTTCCTATTCCATTAAAAAGATCCGACATTACTGCTGTGATCAAATCTAGGATTTTTCCTCCTGTTTTTGTATCTTGTTTGAACCACCAAGCCAAATCTTCTTTAAACCTAGAACTAAACCCAGGACTGCGATTCACCACCACCGCTTTTACTTGATTAGTTTCTCTTGTCTTTTTCTTCTTCTTGCCCAATTCCCAACTCCTGTTGCAGTTCTGATACACTTTGAGCCTTAATTTTTCCTGTCTTAGATTCTTCTATTGCTTCTAAAAGACGGCGTGCATTTGTGGAAGAGCGAAAAAGATAAACTGTCTCGACCAAGCTCACTAAATCGGATTCTGGGATTAACGCTACATTTTCTCCATTGCGACGATTGATTATATATACCTGATGATTTTCTACGATCGCATTCAATAAATTAAACCAATCATTTCTTGCTTCAGTTGGTGAAATTATTTGGGAATTAAGCATATTATATGTACATAGAAACGTACATATATCATAAACTATTTTGAAATCCTTTAATAGTTTTGACGTATATTTTCCAGCAACCCCTAATTATCTTTCAGAGATAGGAGTTTTTCGTTGAGTTCTTGAAGGTAAGATTGAGCAATATCATCTGGGAGCAGTCCTTTAAAAATAGCATCATTAATTGCTCCTTTTTCTGCCAAATAAAGACGACGATATAAAGTGTCTAAATATTGTTGTTCTTCAAGTTTATTAGCTAGATAAGTTGTCCTTTGATTGTAGAGATCGCGGAGTTCTCCTTCAGATGAAGCAATGCGAGCTTGATAGCTAGCGAATAGTTCTTCGTAAAGAAATTTTGGTAAACTACCAGATTGTAAAAGATTTTTTAACTCTTCTTGGGCAGCTTTAGCCGCAATTAAATTTAATTGTAAAGTTTCAATTTTTTGTCGAATTGAGGAAGATTTTAATAACTTGAGACGTTTGACTAACCAAGGTAAGGTAAGTCCTTGTCCGATGAGAGACACAAACACAGTACTAAACACCAGGGTAATTACTTGCATTCTTCCAGGGAGATTAAAAGGCAAACTCAAAGCCAGAGCCATAGAGAGAGAGCCTTTAACATTGCCGAAAATCAAAACGTGCTGCCACTTTAAAGGTAGAGGGCGATCGATAAAACGCAAGAGAAAAAGTAAGGGATAGATGGAACAAATGCGCCCAATTTGATAAACTACAATCGCTAAAATAGCAGAAGGAATAGTTGCTAAGAGAATGCGGGGTTCAACTTCTAGACCGACAAACAGAAAAATAAAGGTATTAACCCCAAATCCTGCATATTCCCAGAAATTTAACAATGTTACCTTAATTGAGGCAGAGGTTTGACGCAAACCTAAATTACCAATTACCAGACCAGCAACCACAACTGCGATCGCACTGGAAACTCCCAAGGCTTGACCGATTTGAAATGTACCTAAAGAGACGGCTACTGTCAGCAAAATATTACTTAGAGCATCACCTAACTGCCGAAATAACCCGACACATAAATAACCTAAACCCAATCCGAGAAGACCACCACCCACAAAGGCAATAAAGATTTGCTCGATACTTGCACTAAAAGAAAAAGAACCCTGAAGATGAATGGTTGTAATGATGCTCAATAATACTAAAGCAATCCCATCGTTAAAAAGACTTTCTCCTTCCACAATGGTGGCTAATCTTCCTGGTACGGGAACAGTCCTAAAGGCTGCAATCACTGAAACAGTATCGGTAATGGTTAAAATCACTCCGACAGCACAAGCGGTAATCCAAACTAACCCCAACCCAAATTTAAGCAAAACTGCTGTAATCACCGCCGATAAAATTACTCCTGGCCCTGCTAATAAGGCAATGGGTTTAACCGTACTGCGTAAACGACTGATATCGGTATTAATAGCTGCTTCAAAAATTAAAATAGGCAAAAATAAATTTAAAATCACATCGGGATTTAAACCGATAGATTCAGGCAATGCTTGCTTAGAAATTATCAAACCCGCTAAAACTAGTCCCACTACATAAGGAATTCGTAACCATCGCGTGACAAGAGCAACTGCAATTGCTACAAGTAGCAAAATAATTAGGGTATTAACTAATCCCGTGAATTCAACTGAAGATAAAGAAGCCGGTTCTTCTAATAGTAGATTGCCAAATCGAGTGATAACTAAAGAATTCGTCACAATGTCGTGGTTCTGAGATAGATATATTTATATCCTATCTGGTTGAGGATATAGCTGAGATAAGCTAAAAATAGCCTTTAATTAATCAGGTTCGGTACAATAGAAGGCTGCACGTAAATAAAAAATAATTGTATAAACGAGGTGTCTAGTGGCTGTTAGAGTAAGGATCGCTCCTTCACCAACAGGGAATTTACATATAGGTACGGCGAGAACTGCTGTATTTAACTGGTTATTTGCCCGTCATCATGGCGGTACATTTGTTTTAAGAATTGAAGATACAGACGAAGCGCGATCGCGTCAGGAATATACAGATAATATCCAATCGGGATTGACTTGGTTGGGTTTAAATTGGGATGAAGGGCCTTTTTTCCAAACTCAACGCCTCGATAAATATCAACAAGCAGTACAGACTTTGTTAGATAAAGGGATGGCTTATCCTTGCTTTTGTAGTCCCGAAGAATTAGAAGAAATGCGGGAAATCCAAAAAGCCAAAGGACTGGCACCGGGTTACGATAACCGCCATCGTAATTTAACCTCAGAACAACAACAAGCTTATCGCGATCGCGGACGCAAACCAGTAATTCGTTTTAAAATTGATAGCGATCGCACTATTGTTTGGCATGACCGTGTTAGAGGTACAGTTACCTGGAAAGGTTCGGATCTAGGTGGGGATATGGTAATTGCCCGTACTGCTACTGCTGATGATCAACCCTATGGACAGGCTTTGTATAATTTGGCGGTGGTGGTAGATGATATCGATATGCAGATCACTCACGTAATTCGCGGTGAGGATCACATTGCCAACACTGCTAAACAAATTTTACTCTACGAAGCATTAGAGGCTGCCGTACCCGAATTTGCCCATACTCCTTTAATTCTCAACCAAGAAGGCAAAAAACTATCGAAACGAGATGGAGTAACTTCCATTGATGACTTCCGCAACATGGGTTTTTTACCCGAAGCTATGGTCAATTACATGACTTTGTTGGGTTGGACTTTTCCCGATTCTACTCACGAAATATTCACTCTAGAAGAAGCAGCCAAAGAATTCGATTTAGACAGGGTAAATAAAGCAGGGGCAAAATTTGACTGGGATAAATTAGATTGGATCAACAGTCAGTATCTTCACGCAATGCCTGCCGATAAATTAGTGGATTTGTTAATCCCCTATTGGCAGCAAGCAGGATATAACCCAGATCAAATGGATCGTTCCTGGTTGGAAACCTTAACCGCACTTACAGCAACCAGCTTGACCCGATTAACGGATGTAATTAAAGAAACCAAGGTCTTTTTTGTCGATTCTGTAGAAATTAGCTCAGAAGCCCAAGAATTACTCCAACAAACAGAAGTACCCCCAGTGTTACAAGAAGTGATTGAGGCGATCGCTCTAGCCGAGAACTTAACGGAAGCCGATGCTAAAAATATTATCAAACAAGTTACCAAAAGCCAAAACGTTAAACGCGGCTTAGTAATGCGATCGCTCAGGGCTGGTTTGACAGGAGAATTACACGGGCCCGATCTGATCCAAACTTGGCTGTTACTCAATCAGTTGGGACTAGATAAAACCCGCTTACAGCAAGCAATAAGTTAAGAGAATAGGGAATAGTTATTATTTATCCTTTATTCTTCATCCTTTATCTTGTGTTTAGCAGAAATTTTCTTGACTTTAGAGCGTTCTCCAAAAGTGCGTTTTGCTTCTACCTGTACTTCAATTTCTACTCCTGGCTGCAAATGTTCTGGAGGAATGCCCAATTGACCCAAACGGATGATAAATACATCCGCATCTTGGATAATTAAATCTGTGGGAACTCCTCCTTGATCTTGAGTGCGATAATCATAGATCTTGCGAAATTCTTTATCGTCATTATTCTTGACACGATATTGAACGATAAAATCTGTTTTCACTAAATCAGATTGATTAGCGCGGTCTATGATATCTAACTCTAAATTAGCACCGCTACCATAGATACCATCGCTTTTAAGATCGGCTACTTCATCTTCCCAAATAGCATTAAAAACAAATAATTCCGTAACTCTATCTCGTTTAATAGCAGTAGTTTCCAACCAAAGATCTTCAGGAAAAATAATATCGGCATCATTTTCTCCTTTTAGGGACAAAATAACTTGTTCGTCTGCAAAATTAGTAACAGGTTGGGGTGCATCCCACACTAAGAGTACAGAATGTTCGTGACGCGCTGTCAATTCTTTGTACTTATCACTGATAATCGAACCAGGTGCAAATAAAGCCGCCGCACCAGTACGAATTTCCCAAATATTCTTCGACAAAGTAAAACCTCGGTCTTTAAGATCGCTTAGAGTCACAGTAGCTTCCGGTCGATCTGGAGCTAGAGATTTATCTAAATTAATTAAAGTCAGATTGCCGAGATTCCCATCTCTACCTTTTCTGCCTTTTCTGCCTTTTTGTCCCCCATAACCATCAATACATTTAAATTCTTTAGTAGTACAGCGATAGTCGGGACTGCCAGGATTCCCCGTACAAGTTTCTTCATTCCAATAAGAAGTTTTACACTGACAACCATTCCCCCCTTCTCCTCCCAAACCCGGCTGCCCTCCTTCTCCACCAGTAGCAATGACATAAATCTGCTTGAGATATTCTTGATTAGTTGTATAAACAGTTAAAGAACCACCTGTACCACCTGCACCACCATCTCCTCCATCTCCTCCATTACCACCATCAGAATTACGTAAATTTTTATCAGTTTCTTTGGGTTGCTCTTCACAAATAGCATCATAGCCTTTGTTACCTGCTTGACCAGCAAAACCCTTTTCTCCTGTTAAATCCAAAGTCATAGGAGAACCATCAGCAAATACCGTTAAACTATCACTATTACGACCATCCCGACCTTTATTCCCAGGTTCGCCATGATCACCAGGTTCTCCAATTTCTTTAATATCTGAAGCTAAAACTGAAGAACACCAGATAGTTCTACTAATAGAAGTAGAAGTAACCAATTGAGGTAAAGTTAAAATTGCCACGAAGAGAGAAATTTTAGTGAAAAGACGTGTGTGCATGACTGATAACAAAATTAGATAACCTGATCGTACTTTCGTACTTTTTGCTATTTGTGTATGTCATATTTTTTTGTCTTTGTCGATAGTTTAAGGTGTTTTGTTAATTTTTTTTACTTCTATACAAAAATAGTGGCATTTTGCCCCCGGCTTGTTTTATTTCTAATTAATTACGCCTACCTACTTAACAGCACTTGTAATTGTTGTTTGAGAGCATTTTTACCAAATTTAGCTATGGTTTGCTCTCGCAACCACTGACCATCACAACGGCGATCGCTATATTGTAAGATTTCTAGACAGGCAGCAGCAACAGCATCGGGATTGCGGTGAGGGACACGCCAGCCCAAATTACCATCTTGTAAAGGATCGAGTGAACCATCGGCATCCCCAGATAAAACAGGTTTACCACACGCCATAGCTTCAAGATAGACAATGCCAAATCCTTCTTGAGAAGGCATAATATAGGCATCGGCAACTCGGTAATGGTCTACTAATTCTGCGGTAGGAACAAAACCAGCAAAAATAACGCGATCGCTCACTTCTAAATCTTGTGCTAGTGTTTGTAAGCGGGGTAAATCGTCACCGCGACCGATAACCAAATATTTAACTTCGGGAAAGACTTGTAAAATTTGGGGTAAGGCGCGAATTGTAACATCAACTCCTTTATAAATATCTCCCGACCACAATCTAGCTACGGTCATTAAGACTCTAGAATTTTCCAGACCGTATTTAGTAATTAATGCCTGGGGTTTTTCCCCTGGAGTAAATACAGTTTCATCCACTACACAGGGTAAAATAGACACGCGATCGCTTTTAATATCGTTGGCTTTAGTAAGACGCTCTCGACTGTAACGACCGATCGTCCAAATTGCGCTAGCTTGTTGTAAGGCTTTTCTGTGATTATCTGGCAAACGCTCCCAGACTTCTTTACCATAGGTAAGAATTGTATAAGGAATCCCTAAAGGTTTACAGAGCTTGTAAATTAAAGGAGCTAAATAAATATGACCGCAATAAACATGACAAGGACGGCGCAACAGCAGACAAGTAAACAGATAATAAGCTAACTTCAATCTTCCCTGCCAGGCAGAAGAGCTTTTAAAATAGTGAAATTTCAATTCTGTGGTTTCATAGGGATTGTGGTCTGCTGCTGAATCCCTAAGTAAAAAAACCTCTGCCGAATCAGACTCTGTGTCACTTAACTCCAAATAAGCTTGAAAGATATCTTTAACGTAAGATTGAATTCCCCCTTCACGGGAAAATATTTCTAAAAAGACAAAAATTCGACTGGTTTTTGGCATCTTTTTTCTCAGTTTACCCAGACAACTCCTATTTAACTAGTGTTCCCGTTTTAACAGCAAACCAATCTTCAGTCTGCTTGATTAATTAAAAATTTAGCGATCGCTTTTTTTGCCTCGTAATAGCCGAATAAATAATTTTTCTAGTTCTACCCAGACAAACATCAATGAACTAAAACCCAGGCAAATTAATAATTGCTGAATTGTTAAGATATCTGTACCAAAAAAGTTACGTAAGGGTGGGACGTAAATTAGCATTAGTTGCAAGATAGTGGTGACTAGTACCGATGCCAGTAAATAGGGATTGGAAAAGAAATTGAGTTCTAAGGTCAGACGTTTGTGTGATCGCACTGCTATAGCGTGTCCCATTTGAGCAATACAAAGGGTAGTAAATACCATAGTTTTCCAGCTTTCTGGGTTGCTGTGATACGACCAAACCATTAGAGTTATAGTAATAATCGAAAAAATTAGACCGATACGCAGGATATAAAATCCCAAGCCTCCAGCAAAAATACTCTCTTGGGGGTTGATGGGAGGACGATTCATGATATCGACTTCAGCAGGTTCGACAGCTAATGCTAGAGCGGGTAAACCATCGGTAACTAAATTCATCCAGAGGATTTGTAAGGGAGTGAGAGGAACGTCGGGAAGTCCGATTAAAGGGGCAGAAGCAATAACAATTACTTCCCCTACATTACTGCCGAGAATATATTTGATAAAGCGACGAATATTACTATAAACTACCCTGCCTTCTTCTGTAGCAGCAACAATGGTAGCAAAATTGTCGTCTAATAACACCATGTCGCTGGCTTCTTTGCTGACATCTGTACCGGTAATGCCCATAGCGATGCCGATATCGGCTTGTTTTAAGGCTGGTGCATCGTTGACTCCATCTCCAGTCATGGCCACGAATTTACCCTGTTTTTGCAGTGCTTGAACGATGCGTAACTTGTGTTCGGGAGCAACGCGAGCATAAACATTAACCTGTTGTACTTGAGTTGCTAATTCCTCTGGGGATAATTGTTGTAATTCTTGTCCGGTTAATACTCCTTCGTTTTCTCTAGCAATGCCCAACTGAGTCGCGATCGCTTTAGCAGTGAGTTGATGATCTCCTGTAATCATCATCGGACGAATTCCTGCTTGCAGACATTTGGCTACTGCGGCTTTAACTTCAGTTCGGGGTGCGTCGATCATGCCTACTAAACCCAACCAAATGAGTTCGCTTTCACTAGTTTCAGCACTATCTTCTGGCGGAATTTCTGCTAGGGGTTTATATGCCAAACCTAAAACTCGGAGGGCATTAGCTGCCATGCGGTTGTTCATGTGTAAGATGCTATCGGCTGAAGTCAACTCCACCAACTCTCTTCCTTGGTGATATGCCCTACACCGTTCTAAAATTAGTTCTGGTGAACCTTTGGTAAACATGATTAACGGGGCATTGGGTAGAGGATTGTGAGTATAAGTACCCAGATTACAAATTACACTCATCCTCTTGCGATCGCTATCAAAAGGAAACTCTGCTACTCGTTCGATTTTACTGTTGAGGGTTGCTGGTTCGAGTCCTGCTTTACCTGCCAAAGATAATAATGCTCCTTCGGTAGGATCGCCGATAATCTGCCATTTTTCTGGTTCATTTTGCGCTAAATGAGCATCATTGCACAATAAACTAGCTAACAACAGGATTTCTAGTTCGGGGTGAGTTTGCAGTAATTGATGTTGATCTGAAATTTCTTGGGTTTGTTCCTGTTTAAATTGTCCTACAGGTTCGTATCCTTCTCCCGTTACCTCCCAAGAATCACTCATAGTCGCAACACGCTGCACCACCATTTTATTTTGGGTGAGAGTGCCTGTTTTATCGGAACAAATAGTATTGACCGATCCCAAGGTTTCTACGGCTGATAATTTGCGAATTAAGGCATGGCGTTTTACCATCCGTTGCGTACCCAAAGCCAGAGTCACGGTAATTACGGCAGGTAAACCTTCGGGGACTACTGCTACCGCCATAGAAAGAGAAACTTCCACCAAATCTTGCAGGCGACTCCAACCTCCTTTAATTACACCAATGGCAATGACTATCCCCACCAAAATCATCGAACCAGTTACCAGCACTTGACCTAACTGATTCATCCTCTGTTGTAGAGGTGTCTGTTCGGTTTCCACTGACTGCAACATTTGGGCTATTTTACCCAATTCCGTGGTCATTCCCGTTGACGTAACCACTACTTTGGCTTTACCCTGTAAGATTTCCGTCCCAGCAAAGACTAAATTAAAGCGATCGCCCAAAGGAGTATCAGCACTTAACCCCGCAAGATTTTTTTTATATACAGGATCTGCTTCTCCTGTTAATGCTGCTTCTTGTACTTGTAAATTGGTAGCAGTGATAATTCGCCCGTCTGCACACAAGCGATCGCCAGCTTCTAATAACATGATATCCCCAGGTACTACATTAGAAGCGGCAACTTCTATCTTACCACCGTCTCGCCATACCCTAACTAGAGGAGAAGTCATATTTTTTAAGGCAGCCAGGGCTTTTTCGGCACGACTTTCTTGTAAATAACCCAAAATCCCATTGAGGGTCACAATAGTCATAATGGCGATGGTATCTTCAAAGGGAATTTCTCCTTCTTGAATCCCCGATGCTTGCAGATCTACTAGATCGAGAATGCCAGAGATAATTGCTACGGCAATTAACATGAGTAGCATAATATCTTTGAACTGGTCGAGCAGGATTTGCCAATTATTGCGCCCCCTTTCTTCTTGAATTTCATTAGTGCCATAATGCTGGAGGCGATGTCGAACTTCTGAAGATGTCAGTCCAGTTTCGGAATTACTTTGGAGTATTTCTAAGGTACGATTTACTGCTAAAGTATGCCAAGGAGTATTACCATCTTGCGTGCCGTTGGAAAGGTTAGATAAGTTCACAGGGATCTGAATAAAGACTACAGACGAATGTCCAATTATATGAATAGGATTTGCAAGTTCAAAAACTAATTTCAGAAAACTCTTTCTTTAATTGTTTACGACAGACCCTTTGATCGTCCAAAGAAATATAAAATTTAAAATATTAAATTTCGCGCTCTATTATATGAATTCTTCGATAGCCACCCGAACCATCAGACCGATCGCTGCTAGTGCCATCTACGGTATAGTTTTTTACCAAGAAGCTTTATGGGCGCTCGACTCTGTCAATGGCTATCTACTGAAAATCGATCCAGTGACTGATAATACGACAATTGTCAACACCAATAACTGGTCGGATTTTGTTGGGGCAACTGGTTTGGCGATCGCCGATGATCTGCTCTGGTTTACCAATGGGGAAAATGTTTATTATTGTTCTTTAAAAGAAGATAAATTTGTACCTCAATTATTTGTCCGCCTCGATTATGATGCCGATGGCATAGCAGTTTATGGTTCAACTGTTTATATAACTTCTCAGAAACTGGGGCAGATTTTAATTTACAATCGCGATTCAGCCAACAAAATTACTCACTTCTACACTCCCGGTATTGGGATAGAAAATATTACTATTAAAGCAGAAGAAATTTGGTTGACCGATAGTATCGAACAAACCGTTTACTGTTTAGAACGAGCCACGGGAGAAACTATTTTTAGCGTTTTAACTCCCTTTGAATCTCCTACCGGGTTGGCTTTTACTACGGATGATGCAGGCAAAGAAACCCTCTATGTTGCCTATGCAGACCGAGAAATGTATATTAGGGATAATCCCAACGCCGACCCCAATTACGAACTACAATATCGCGATCGCACTTTTATTCATCCTCTTTACTTTCATTACAATCAAGAGCGCAAGTACGCCCTATCTAACGGCTATTTAGTAGAAATGTCCTACACCGAGGAAATTTCTCCCCTTGATCCCGTTACCCTACAAAATTTAGAATGGCGTATCGCCCTACCAGCCGAAACCGACCGCCAAAAAATCAAACAAGTAGAAGCCATCGGACTACCTTTTACCGAAGAAGTAGAAAACGGTCAGAGAATCGCCGTATTTAAATTTGATCCCTTCAATGCCGAATCTCGTTATGTTTTTGGTTGGAAAGCGATCGTGGAAGTATGGAGTATTAAATATCAAATATCCCCCCTAGATTGCGAAAATCTGCCCGAACTCAGCGAGGAATACCAACAAAAATATTTGGTAGACAATGACAATTTAGCTATGGATACGGAGATTATTCGTCGGGCTGCCGTTGACGCGATCGCCAGAGAAACCAACCTACTGCGACAAGTATACAGCATTCGCAACTATGTTTACGATAAGCTATCTTATGGCATCAAACCCCATATCGATACTCCCGATATCGTTCTAAGAAGAGGAGTTGGTTCTTGTGGTGAATATTTAGGGTTACTCCTAGCTCTGTGCCGCCTCAATGGTATTGCCTGTCGCACGGTAGGACGTTATAAATGCCCATCCCATCCCCTAAACCGTAATGTCCCTTTGCAACCAGATTACAATCACGTTTGGATGGAATTTTATCTACCCGGTTATGGTTGGCTACCAATGGAATCTAACCCCGACGATATGTTTGAAGGAGGCCCTTATCCCACTCGCTTTTTTATGGGACTGGCTTGGTATCATGCGGAAATGTCTAAAGACGTTCCCTTTGAAATACTCAAAAGTGAAGGGGTAAAAATTGAAAAAGAAACAGTCTCCATCGGAGAATTAGCTTTAAATCACATCCGATTTATTATTTTAGAAGAACTGCAACCTAATAATAGTTGATGGTTAATTGTTTTACTTATTACTTATTACTTAGGTATTACCGAATATAAGTTCATCCCTCATCCCTTATCTCTCCTTTTAACGCCCATGCTAAAAAGCGTTCAGTGTAATATAAAACCAGTTGATTGCTAACTCCAAAAAAGATGGCATCAAAGGCGTGTTCTGCCCAAGGTATGGTCAACAAAATGGCTTGATTTTCCTTTTCTTTTAGTTTTTGATAGAGTCTCCGACCAAATTTAGCTTGTATTACATGATCGCGACTTGGATAGACCAGTAAAGAAGGAGGAAGACTGGGTTTGATATGATAAAAAGGAGAAGCTTGCCGATACAGTTGTGGTAGTTCTTCGGGAGTACCTCCTAAAAATTCTTCTAACATCTTGCGATTGTTAATAGGATTGGGAATAGGTGGTTGGTGATATCCTTCGGTGAGATTACTAGGCCCATAGTAATTAATTACGGCTCGAATGGGTAGAGTATCTTGTTGATAGGCTATTAGGGAAGCTAAATGACCCCCCGCAGATCTGCCCATTAACGCCAAGCGATCGCTATCTACTTCTAAATCTGTGGCATTCTCCTCAATATATTTTAAAGCGGTTCGTACATCTTCTAACTGGACGGGAAATTTATACTGTGGTGCATGACGGTAATCGATGGCAATAACTGAATACCCTTGTGCGGCTATGTAGCGGCTAAATGATTCGTCATTTTCTGCTGTACCTTGCTGCCAAGCACCACCATAGAGTATTACTAGTGTGGGATATTTACCTATTTCTAAAGGTCGATAAACATTCAATCTCAGTTCGATACCGTCGGGGTTGGCAAAGAGGATACCTCTGGAGATGCGAACCGGTTTTAGTTTAATTCCTCTAAAGACATCGGCTAGGATAAAAGGTTGAGGACGCATTAACTGGCGCGTAGCTTCTGGAATTTTGTTTAAATAATCTGTTCCCAATACAGCTTCTACTTCTTCAGCCAATCTTCTATTAGTAGAGGTAATTTGCACTAAAGGGAGCGAACTTAAACACAGAGCCAGTAAACTGCAAATCAGTAGTGTATTATTCAGCCAACTACTATTAAATTGAACTATAACTAAAACTAAAGCGATCGCATTGACTATGACTAACCAAGGACTGACTTCTGGCGCACTAACTCCCAAAATTAATAGGGGATAATTAGGAGCGGGAATGACAATCCACAAGCTTAAAAATAACCCTATTGCCGTAAACAATAAAGATAGAAACCATACAATCGACACCAATCAAACCTCCTGTTGCTTGTAAGAGACGATGAATTAGAGACCGGAACTAATGCTCGATGACGTACCATTACTATATAATTTGTAACTAAAGATCGAGATTCAATTAATGTTTCCCAGTTTTCTTCCTGCTGAAGTTAGCAACTTAACCGAATCTACTTCCATCGCCCTAGCCAAACAAATTAAATTAGCGTCAATTCAGACTAGTTTAAATCCTAATCCAATTGCTACTATTTATGTGCAAGAGGGAACAGGAGGAACACCGATATTATTAATTCATGGATTTGATAGTTCTTTATTAGAATTTCGTCGTTTAATACCAATTTTGGCTAAACAAAGAGAAACCTGGGCTGTAGATTTATTGGGATTTGGCTTGAGCGATCGCCTGTTGGATATTCCTTTAAATCCAGAAACGATTAAAACTCATCTTTATTATTTTTGGAAAACCTTAATTGCTCGACCGATAATTTTAGTGGGTGCATCTATGGGGGGTGCAGCAGCCATTGATTTTAGTCTGGCATATCCTGAAGCAGTAGAAAAACTAGTTTTAATTGATAGTGCGGGGATAGCTAAACCACCTGCTATCGGAAAATTTATGTTTCCTCCTTTAGATTATTTGGCTACAGAATTCTTACGCAATCTCCAAGTACGACAAAATATAAGTCGTGGAGCTTATTACGATCAGAGTTTTGCTAGTCTAGATGCCAGAGAATGTGCCGCATTACATCTCAAGTGTCCTAATTGGAGTAAAGCCTTGATTGCTTTTACCAAAAGTGGTGGCTATGGTTCTTTTGCTGAAAAAATTAGCACAATTCAACAGCAGACTTTAATTATTTGGGGCAGACAAGATAAAATTTTAGGCACGAAAGATGCTGCTAAATTTGAGCGCACTATTCCCCATAGTCAATTAGTCTGGATTGATAATTGCGGTCACGTTCCCCATTTAGAAAAACCACAAGTTACTGCCCAAGAGATTTTAAAATTTTAATGAATAATACCGCGCTCGCCTTATCTCGAACAAGCGAAATCAACCCTAAAGATAATTTTGCTATTACCCTTGCACCTCTATCCATTGATGAAATCTATCAATTAACTGACGATCCTGCTAATGGTGCTGTAGTAGTAATGAGTGGTACGGTACGTAACCAAACCGACGGTCAACCTGTAATATCTTTAGAATATCAGGCTTATCAACCAATGGCGATCGCCATTTTTCAGTCCATTGCAGCCGAAATTCGCGCCACTTGGCAGGATATCAACCGAGTAGTCATTCATCATCGCATCGGAAAGCTAAAAATCAGGGAAATTAGTGTTTTAGTAGCAATAGGCTGTCCCCATCGTAGCGAAGCATTTGATGCCTGTCGTTATGCGATCGATACTTTAAAACACAATGCACCTATTTGGAAAAAAGAACACTTTAGTAATGGTTCTAGTACTTGGGTGTCAATTGGTGCTTGCGAACAAAATAGAGAAACTTGCTAAACTCTAAAAACTAATGTAAAAAAATCAACAAATATCACGGTAAAATTAGAGGCTTAGATATTTAAATAACTAAAAGCGCGTGAGTGAAACCAAACCACTAATCGGAGTTATTATGGGCAGTGACTCCGACTTGCCTACTATGAAAGCAGCGATCGCAGTTTGTGAGGAATTTAACGTCGAACACGAAGTAGCAATTATTTCTGCCCATCGTACCCCCCAAAGGATGGTGGAATATGCTCAACAAGCACACACCAGAGGAATTAAAGTAATTATTGCTGGTGCTGGAGGTGCAGCACACTTACCAGGAATGGTAGCATCATTAACACCCCTACCAGTAATCGGTGTACCAGTGGCCACTCGTAATTTACAAGGACTCGATTCACTATATTCAATCGTACAGATGCCTAGAGGAATACCTGTAGCCACAGTGGCGATCGGTAACGCTCAAAATGCCGGATTATTAGCCGTGCAAATTTTAGCTACTAACAACCCACAATTACAACATCAAGTGCAACAACACCGTCAAAATCTTGCCCAGATGGTTTTAGATAAACAAAATCAATTAGATGAGTTAGGATATCGGGAATATTTAGCCCAGAACAATAAATAATTATAAATAATTGTGGACTTTGTAACTCTGAAAGATAAGATTAGATAACGTTACAAATCTTTACCCCTGACTGAATCTAGTGTAAACTACCGGAGGAAAGGTATATATAAAAAGTTGAGAGGAGCAAAAATTAAGATGCAGTCGGCTCAGACGCTGCGAACAGTACCAAAAGAGTTTCTGAAACCTCCTGGTGGATTGAATCCCAACGTATTGATGGTTGTGTCAGCCATAACGCTGCTCGCTACATCAACCTGCGGTTATTTTCTGTGGAGTTTTCCAGCCTGGTGTTGTTTTGTAGCTAATGTTTTAGCTTTACATTTATCGGGAACAGTAATTCATGATGCTTCTCATAATAGTGCGCATAGTAATCGTATCGTTAACTCCATTTTGGGACATAGCAGTGCGTTAATGTTAGGATTTGCTTTTCCTGTTTTTACACGGGTACACCTTCAGCATCATGCTCATGTGAACGATCCAGAAAACGATCCCGATCATTTTGTCTCCACAGGTGGGCCTTTATGGCTAATTGCAGCGCGTTTTTTCTATCATGAGATATTTTTCTTTAAACGTCGTTTATGGCGTAAATATGAGTTATTAGAATGGTTTCTCAGTAGATTATTTTTAATTTCCATAGTTGGGTTGAGTATTCACTATGGTTTTATTGGCTATGTCATGAATTTCTGGTTCGTACCAGCTTTAGTAGTAGGAATTGCTTTGGGTTTATTTTTTGATTATTTACCCCATCGTCCTTTCCAAGAGCGCGATCGCTGGAAAAATGCTAGAGTGTATCCCAGTCCAATTTTAAATTTATTAATATTAGGACAAAACTATCATCTGGTTCATCATTTATGGCCCTCAATCCCCTGGTATAAATATCAGTCAGCTTACTATGCTACTAAACCATTGTTAGATGCTAAAGGTTGTGAGCAGTCGTTAGGGTTACTTGATGGTAAAAGCTTTTTAAATTTTATGTACGATATTTTTTTGGGGATTCGTTTTCATCCTCATAAATCGAAATCAACTAATGATTCAGAAAGTCATTAGTTATTAGTTATTAGTCATTAGTTATCTTTTAAGCATCAGGTAGTAAGAGATGGGGGAGATGGGACAAAAAGATTGCTTTGGCTTTAAGTTCAAGAGTTATCAGCGTCCTTTCCCTCAACCCTTACATACTCATCATGGTGTTTGGCGAGTTAGAGAAGGGGTTATTATTACCCTAGAAGATGATACGGGTAACACCGCTTATGGAGAAATTGCCCCTATTCCTTGGTTTGGCTCGGAAACTGTAGACTCAGCTTTAGAATTTTGTCAACAATTAGGAGATAGTATTAATTTACAAGATATTGTTCAGATTAGCGATCGCCTGCCTGCCTGTCAGTTTGCTTTCGAGTCGGCGGGGGAAAGTTTAGTCCAACAGTATCAAATCGATTTTGCATCTTTAAACTATTGTTCCTTATTACCCGCAGGCGAAGCTGCATTAACTGCCTTAAAAAATTTAGATGTTTTTCAGACAGAGAAAAATTTAACTTTTAAATGGAAAATTGGCGTAATATCTTTAACTGAAGAGATCGAGATCTTAAAACAATTAGTTGAAGCTTTACCCCCGTCAGCTAAATTAAGATTAGATGCTAATGGTGGATTGCATCTCTCACAAGCCAGAAAACTCTTAACTGTTACCGAAAATATACCCGCAATTGAATTTATCGAACAACCCCTATCTCCCGAATATTTTACCGAAATGTTAACTCTAAGCGGGGAGCATTCTACCACGCTGGCACTAGATGAATCTGTAGCTAACTTGGATAGCTTAGAAAAATGTTTTACAGCAGGGTGGCAAGGAGTTTTTGTCTTAAAAGCGGCAATTATGGGTTATCCTAGTCGTTTGCGCCAATTTTGTCGCGATCGCTCTATTGATGCCGTATTTTCTTCTGTATTTGAAACTGAAATCGGTCGTCAAGCAGTACTTAACTTAGCTGTAGAATTAAATAATAGCGATCGCGCTGTTGGGTTTAGTCACCCGTTCCCCTAGAATTATTAAAAACTAAAATGTCACGAGTTTGTCACGGTTTTGACATATTTAACCGCTAATTTAAATACATAAAAAATTTTATTGATTGAATAGATCGAAACCATGACTGCATTTTTAACGCCTACAACTTGGCTATTTGATAGCGTTAAATCAGAACCCATAGCAACAATTAACTGTCAATCGACTCATGTGGTAGGAGTATTTGCCAATCATAGAGATGCCAAAGTCGCCTTAGAAGAACTGCAAAATGCCGGATATCCTGATCGCTGGATTACTCTATTTGCCCGTGATTTTCAGCGTCATTCTTGGTTGCCCAAACTAAATATTCAAGACTGCTGGAACGAAGAAATTTTTGACTTCGCTGGCAATGCTCAAGGTTTTTTCCGTAAATTGTTTCAACGCCGAAAATATTTAATTTTGGTGACGGCAAATGGCAGTAATGTTAACTCTGCTGGGATGATTATGGGCCGTCGCCGCAGATATGCTAAAGTTTGGTTTTTTTAGTAAACTGCCATCAAGGTGCGATCGCATGACAAAATGTAGGTTTAACAATTCAAATTCAACTCTACTATCTATTGATGACTGATGTAGATGTCGAATGATTTGCTTTTGAGGAAGAAGTACTTGACAGGCTTGTTAGTTTGTCGTTTGAATTATTTTTTGTTGATTTTTCTTGATTATCCAAGCGATCGCTACTATTTTCATAAGGATGAAAGTACATTTGTTGAATTTTTTGTTTGAGAATTAACCAAAAAAATGGCGGACTTTCAACTAAATATCTTTTCCACAAACGTTTGGGTTCTGAAACTAGTCTAAATAGCCATTCAAGGCCTACTTGACTCATCCATTGAGGAGAACGCTGACTAATTTCAGCTTCAAAATCAATAGTTGCACCAATGGCCAAAAATATTTTGATCTTGGGTAATAATTTTTTGTATCTAACAATCCATTTTTCTTGTTTGGGTGCGCCGACTCCAATAGCTAATACGGTTGCTCCAGAATTATTAATCAGATCGACAATCTTTTGACACTCCAGTTCATTTTTTTCAAATCCCATAGAAGGGGAGTAAGCTCCTACTACTATAGGACGACCTGTTTTGTCATTTATGTTTTGTTTGGCTTGTTCTGCCGATTTATCTATTCCCCCTAATAGAAAAATTTTAATGTGTTCGTCGTCTTTATAATACTGATAAAATTTAGGAAAAAAATCAGAACCAGATATTTTTTCAATTATTTTGTTCCCTAAAAAAATAGATGCCCAATATATAATTTTACTGTCACAAACTAGATAGTCTGCCTGTTGATATGTATGATAAAAATCAGCATCTTTTTGTAATTTCATTAAATGATCGACGTTGGGAGTAAATAAGATACCTCCTGTTCTAATGTTTTGTAATAGCTCTAAACTAGAAATGTTATCAATTTCTATATTTAACATTTTGATTTTCGCGGGAACTGTTTCATTCATTATTGCTAAACTCTGATGTTAGATTTTAACGAAATTTCCTAAGATAAAATCAATCGGCATCCGATGTTTCCAACTAAAATTAAAGTCAGCAGATGCCAAAAACCACTATTGTCCTTTTGCTTTAAGTTGGAATTTTGATAAACATAACTTAATGAATCATACACAAATATGAGTTAATTTAGAGATAATTTGCCTACATATAAGTTAAATTTAAGTAATTTTGCGGAAATAAATTAAAGTGTCTAAGTATAAAATACTACTATCGTTGGGATTTCTCTGTGGCTCTGCTTTAAATTGATTGCTCATGAGTAAAAGTATTACTTGGCGATCGCTCAAACAATTAGATTACCATTCATACCTGAATCATTGTCAATGGATGGAGCAAGTTATTCAATTAGCTGCTAGTGCAGGAGCAGCAGGAGATGTCCCCGTGGCTGCCGCAATTGTAGATCAAAAAAATAATTTAGTTGCTCAAGCCAGTAACCGCAAACACCGCGATCGCGATGCAACAGCCCATGCTGAAATTTTGGCAATACGTGCTGCCTGTCAGCAGAAGCAAAATTGGTCTTTACAAGATTGCACTTTATATGTAACCCTAGAACCTTGCCCGATGTGTGCCGGAGCAATTATTCATGCCAGATTAAATTTATTGGTTTATGGTATCGACGACCCCAAAACGGGGGCAATTCGCACTACAGTCAATCTTCCTGATAGCCTTAGCTCCAATCACAAACTTGCAGTATTATCTGGTATTAAAGAAATAGAATGTCGCCAACAACTGCAAAACTGGTTTATTCAACGACGAAATAATTAATTTATTACAAAAATAATTAAATATGAAGTTAAAAAAAGCGATCGCTTGTGTCGTCCGTCAGAAACCCAGGCGATCGCTTTTATAGTTTATTTATTGATAATTAATTGCCTGTCTAGATTCTCAGTCACGGCTGTTAATCGCAATTAAGAGGCGTAAGATAAAAACAAACAGGTTAATGTAAGTAAGATACATTGACAAAGCAGCAGGCAAGTATTGTTCGTCTCTGTAAGCACGAGGCAAGATGTAGAAATCTACTACCGCCGAGCCAGCAAATAAAGCCACACCAATACCTGAAATGGCAATTTCTAGCCAGCTAGGAGTGTAAACTCCAAATACAGTAAACAATAATTGTCCGATCAAGACGACAAATAAAGCCATAATTCCCAGACGAATAGTTTGGCTTAGAGCTAAACCATCTTCATCAGACAGATTTGAGCCGATATTGCGTCCTAGAATGAAGGTCACACCACAGCCCAAAGCCGCAATTCCTACACCTTGAATACCTACACCAGAAGTGTTGAGTGCCAGGAAAACAATGCCACTAAGAGTATAACCAGAAAGAAGACTATAGAGAGCTAATAAAGGCAGAGCAGTGCTATTATTGCCTTTTTCTGCTACTCCACGAGCAACAAAAAACAAAACTAACTCAGCAATTATTGCTCCAATAAAAGTGGGCATAAATAAATCGGGACGAGCCGCAATTACGCCCAAACCGCCATATGTACCGAGAGCAGTTAAGATTAAACCGCCACCAAGATAGGGCAATGCGTTAGGAATCACATTAGGTCCAAGTATGGCTTGTCCTTGGACTTCTTGCATTGCTTTTCTAAAATTACTTGTGTTACTCATGAAAGTTTTAGTGAAATCTATTCAATAACTTTAAACTCGTTTATTTATTATCGATCTTAATTTAATTAATTATCTAGAGGTGATGGGGATTACCGATCGCGATCGCCAGGCTTAAAATCCTCAAGGCAAATCAACTCGTAACTTCAATACGGTTTCTCTTTGAGATTGCACTTAATATTCTAAGTTTAAATCTCACGCAAAAGCGTTTACCCTGCTTAGTTTGGGGCAAAGACGCAAAGGGGTTAAATCTAATTTAAAATAGTACTGAAAATACTAAAAATAAAAATTTGGTAAAGGTCAAGAAATAGTAAATGGTTTATTTGTTTAAGTTTATTTGTTCTAGTAAGTTAAATGAAGGTTTGACTGGCTTTAAATATCATCTATAAATACCAAATTTATCTATTGTATTATTTTTCTTATTCACATAGCCAACTTGGTTTACTCGATAAAATGCCAAATATCAAGAGAATTTGAATTTTTCTTAATTAAATTTATTTCTTGTTTTTTTAGAGAAGTATAAACATTTTCTAATTTTTTACTTTTAGTTATAAAACTACGACTCTTTTTGAAAAAAAATGTTCCCTAATTTATAAATTATTTTTTTCTTTTTACTATCAAATTCTTTACTTTTTAGATTTATCTTTTAGAGATACTAAGACAAAAAATTAACCACAAGGATATCTGCAAATGAAACTTCAATTTAAAGCTCTAACTATCACTCTCGGTCTAGCAGCACTTTTAGGTGCTTGTACCTCTGTAGACAGTAGTACTCCTTCTACTGAAGCACCTTCAGTAGATAGTTCTATAGAATTAACTCCCGATGGTGCTGAAGTACAAAACTCCGAATTAGAAACCGAAACTTTCGGCGAAATGGGTACTGGAGTTTCCGATGAATTAGATTCTGAAACTGCTGAAGTTGAAACTTTCGATGAAATGGGTGCTACTGGAACAGAAGAAAGTTATGATTTAGAGTCTAATACTACTTCTTTAGAAGACACAATAGAAGGTGAAGAAATTATCGTTCCCGATACTGTTGGTAGCGAAATAGACGAAACTTCTGAATCTGCTGAAAACTTAGAAATAGAAACTGCACCAGAATTAGAACCCGCTCAATAGTTAGATAGTCATTCCAATTGATTTTTTCCGTACCATCTGAACCGCAGTATACCTACGAGTTAATATCGTAATTTCTCCGAGCAAAACCAATATGCTCTTTCAACTCATTAAACGCACGTGGTTTTTATTTGAAGTGACTATTTAATTAATTCCAAAATCCTCCTAAGCTTTAGGGGGATTTTTTAATAGGCGATCTTTCCCTTATAAAATTCTTTAACTGTTTTGTGAGCGGGAAGTCCCCCGATTTATCGGTGGGATGAAAGCGAACTGAGAACTAAGCAGGACAATTTATCGGAATATGTGTTATCATTAATATAATATTTGATAAGGTCGAAATCAATGCTTAAAGTAGTCAAAGTTAGATTATATCCAACAAAAGAACAAAAAGAGTCATTAGCTAAAGCTATGGGTTCTACTCGTTGGCTGTGGAATTATTATCTAGACTTAACTAATAAAACTTACAAAGATACAGGTAAAGGTCTAAATAGAGGACAACTACAAGGTTTGCTACCTGGGTTAAAGAAACAAGAAGAAACACAGTGGCTGTCTGAAACTTATTCCCAATGTCTTCAAGTAGTTGCATTGAACTTATCAAACGCTTTCATAAACTTCTTTGAAAGACGAAGCTCGTTTCCTAGATTCAAATCAAAGCACGGTAAACAATCTCTTAGCTATCCTCAGAATGTCAAGATAGTGAAGGATTGTTTGAAGTTTCCGAAGCTAGGTGTTATTTATGCCAAAATTCATAGGGAAATCAAGGGTAGTATAAAAACTGTTACGATTACCAAAAATCCTTGTGGGCAATATCACGCATCTATTCTATTTGAAGATGGAACTAAAAAACCTCAACAATCAATAGAAGGTAAAACGATTGGAATCGACCTTGGACTTACTCATTTTTGTATTACAAGTGAAGGTAGTAAGTTTGATAATCCTAGATGGCTAAAGAAACATGAACACAACTTAAAGATTAAGCAACAGCAACTATCTAGAAAACAAAAAGGTTCTGGTAACTGTAACAAGTCTAGAGTTAAAGTTGCCAAAGTTCATAATAAAATTACTCGTTGTCGGGAAGATTTTCAACACAAGCTATCTCGTAGGATAGTTGATGAGAACCAAGTCATAGTGGTTGAAAATCTGGCTATACGTAACATGGTGAGAAACCGAACACTATCTAAGGCAATAAGCCAAGTAGGTTGGGGTCAATTCTGCACCATGTTGAAATACAAAGCCGAGAACGAGGGTAAAGTTTATCTAGAAGTTGATAGATTTTTTGCTTCTAGTAAAACTTGTAATAACTGTCTGTATCAAGTAAGCGACCTTCCACTCTTATTAAGACATTGGGATTGTCCTAGCTGTAGAACTAAACATGATAGAGATATCAATGCAGCTAGGAACATTAGAGACGAAGGACTACGAATTATGGCTTCAGG
>JBHJNX010000212.1:0-3235 GCA_050330335.1 Pleurocapsa sp.
TAGATTGCCTCTTAGATAACAAACCTCTCTATCTTCAACCCCAAGATAGTTTATATGCCCTCCAAGTAGCGGCAGCGGCTCGTAAATCTGTAGCTACTAATCAAGTAATCGATTTTAACAAAACCGTCGAGAAATCCTCTTCAGAGAGCGAAGCAAGGAGAGGATGACTTATATTCCAGAGGTTAGATCTGCTTTTTAGACTACTAACCCAACCGACAGCCTGAGCCGCCTAACTACTAAAGTGAGCGGTGAAAAATTGGCTTAATTAGAAGAAATTAAGCAATTACGGAAGATTCTAGTTAGACGACTGCGGGTTTGGTCAACATGGTGATGTTCAAACACAAACTGTTGTGCTTTTTGTGCCAGTTGGGAATATTTATCTGGCATCTCAACTAATTGAGTAATTGCTTCTCTCAATAAATCGGTATTTTGTTCGGTAACCGCAACCACAGCATTACTAGAAACTCCATAGGCTACGGTAGCAATTTCCAGAGAACCATAAATTAATACTGGTGTACCTGATGCTAGACATTCGGGTAATTTGTTAGCCATAGAGTATTTAACATAACGAATACTGGCAGCATCGAAATTGTAAGCAATAATTAAAGCATCCGATGCGGCTAAAAGTTGTCGATAATCTTGGAGAGACAGATTAGCATCATGAATACTGACACCAGGTAAATCTTGCCATACGGCGATCGCTTTAGCTTTCCAGTGAGACATAGTATATATTTCTAAACGGATGTTAAATTGGTCTGTCAGACTCGACACCACGCGGGCAATTTCATCAATGCTGCTAAAATTCATATCATCAGCCAACCCACCTACATAGCGCAGGACAAAATCCGAATTGGGGCTTCGTGTTTGTTTTTGCTCTACTTGCCACCAGTCATGAGGATCGACACAATTAGCAATGGGAATAAAATCCCAACCATAGCGATCTTTTAAAGCTGCGGACATGGCAGCAGAAATACTCAATCTGGCAGCAGAATTTTGCAATAAATTGCGTAAAGTGCCATCTAGCTGCTGGTATAAACTAGGATTTTGAGCTAAAGTGCGATCTAGCCAATCATCCATAATCTGGATGACTACAGGAATATTGAAATTATTAATTGCGCTTTGGGCGAATTCATCTAGATGCGGTTGTTCTCCTATAGGTCGATAGTAAATTATTTGGGGTCGAAACTTCCGACATTGGGCCAATAGTTGTTGTAGGTCGTCATACTCATTGTGATTATCGATAAAACTTCCTGGAGTATAAAGTCCTAATTTATCTCTACCGCGACTGTATACTTGCAATAAAGATTCTGGCGACCACTCAGCAAATAAAGTACTTTTGATCTGTCCGGTAGCAGTAAAACCTCCCATCCTAGTGGGGTCGATAATTAACAAGCGGGGATAAACTACGTCGGCAGGAAATAAACTGTAATAGTTAATTAGGGGAATCGTCTTTAATTGACTATTAACCGTTGCATTATAAAGATTAATTCCATTAGCTTGTAAAAGATTTAAGTCTTGACTGTAAATCGGATGGTTTTCATCTACCCCAATGAGATAAATATCTTCAAAATTCAAATAGCAAGCCAATTGCAAACAGGTATGAGTGGCAGTTATACCCGTATAGGTACATTGAGTAGCATCGGTAGAAAATTGACGATAATCGGGATAACTATTAGGTTTAACTCCATTGAAAAAGATAGTACCTTCTTCAGCAGGAAAATCGGTAGCGAATTCTCTGGGAATTAGTTTCAATATTGACGACCATTGAGCAATTTGCTCTTGGTGACTTTTCCCTTGAAATCTATCTTCTACTAGATAAAACGTGGGAATAAACCCCAAAGAAACTAATCTGCTCAGACTACTATCTACAGCAACAGTGACTTCGTTACTCAATAGTTTTAATTCTTCAGCATCTAAATCACAATCTTCCCCTAAAATAAAAATTCGCTTACTGGATTGAAATTCTGCTTTAAGTCGACGTAAACTACTAGCATGAACTTTTTGCCAGGTATCTCGCTCAATTTTTTGGGCTGAAAAAGATAGACTGGGTTGAGGATGGTCGAGACGTGCTAGAGTATCACCTAAATATTCGTATACCCAACCAGGTTGCTGGGAGTCAAGTTGTACTGCTTTTTGTAATGCAGCCAGTGCTGTTGAGCATTGAGATTGGTGAAATAAAGCTTTACCTAAATAACCATAAGCACCCGCCAAATCCGATTTGAGAGCGATCGCTTTTTCGCAGCAGACTCTGACATCTTCCCACTCACTCAATTCTGCTAAAGTCCTACCCAAATTATAGTGCGACCAAAAATAATCGGGATTTAATTCTATTGCCTGTCGGTAATTGGCGATCGCCTGATGCCATTGTTGTTTTTTAAAATAGCGATCGCCTAAATTATGAATGGTCAACCATTTATTATCTTGTTTACTATTGTTGGCGGATACTATTTTAGTTTGTGTCGTGTTATCTTTTAATTCATCAGCTTTCTGGTAGGCAATTTTAGCTTCTGCCAATCGATTCTCTTGAGTTAAAGCATCACCGAGATTTTTATACGTCCAATAAGAATTAGTCAAACCCAACTCAATAGCCTGTTGATATGATGCGATCGCTAGTTCGTACTCTCCTTGTAAAGCTCGTGTTTGTGCCAGACTATCGTAAACTTCAGGACGTTCTGGTTGTAGGGCGATCGCTTGTTGGTAGTTAGTAACTGCTTCCTCTAATCGCTCGGACTCTTTTAAGGCATCTCCTAAATGTTTGTAAGTCCAAAAAGGCTGCTCTAACCCTCCTAATTGTAGAGCTTGAGTATAATTGGCGATCGCTTGCTCCCAATCTCCTTTTTGAGCATGAGTTTGTCCTAGCAAATCGTAGATTTTTCCATCTTGGGATTGAAGTTCAATGGCTTTTTGATAAACAGCAATAGCTAAATTTAACGAACCAGCTTGCCGATAATCATTAGCTATGGTTAATAGAGTAGTATTTGCAGAAGATATTCGATCAGATGCCATGATTTTAGCTTTTAAGCTTTTCTTTTATATATATAGCAGCCCCAGCTAAAGTTATAACGATTTAATTTTTTAGAATCTTTTATTTTTTTCATCGCGGATTTCATCATCCGCTAATTTTTGAGTGGCTACACCGTGGACATCATCAGTCCAAACATCCAACTCCCTGGACATCTTTAGCTTTGGACTTTCCTGAAGCATTACTTCAGGGTTTATTTATGATCGCGGTAGT
>JBHJNX010000213.1:0-25057 GCA_050330335.1 Pleurocapsa sp.
TCCGCCACTATGTCCACCGAAGGCGATCGCACTAATCGTAAAACTACTGTAGCTCAAGTAGCGAGTAAACTTTTTGGAGTAGAAGTTAAACCCGACAATATTATCGACGAAACCCTTGAGCCAGCAATCACCAGAGCCAATCCCACAGTAGCAGAATTAACTGAAGTTCTTAAAAATGGCTTACCGAGCGAAGAACAGCAAACTCCTGAAGCATTCATAGAACATCCCCTCAGTAAATGGATTGAAATGAACTTGGGACTAGATGAAGAAACCTCTCCCCCGACCCCTCTCCTAAAAGGCGAGGGGAGCAATTTAGTTCGTAGAACTCCTATTGCACTTTCTGTTGGAAGCGAAGAACTAGCAAAACTTACAGGCGTTGATGCCGAAGTCTGTTCGGATACATTAAAACAAATGTTCTTTTGGAGTAGCCGAATAGACAAAGGGTTGCCCTTCCGACTACATCAGTTTATATCACAAGGGGGAAGTGTTTACGCTACTTTAGAGCCTCAAGAGAAAAGAGAATTAACTTTAGAAGGACAATACAAGACTACAGGCGATCGCTTATTATTTCCTTTGGTGTTCTGTCGGGAATGTGGTCAAGACTATTATGCGGTGCGCTGGAATACCGATAAAGATGAAATTACCCCTTTATTACCTACTGCGATCGATCATGATAGCGATGAAGACATCGAAGAAGGTTATCTCGCTCTGGATGAACCAGGTTTTTGGAGCGATGACGATTTAGATTCACTTCCCGATAATTGGTTTAAAGAAACCAAACGCTACGGAAAAACAGTCAAAAAAGAATATCAAAAGTTTATTCCGCACCAGCTATATGTTTACCCGAATGGCACTATTGAAACGGGTACAGTCGCAGATATTAAAATAGATCAACCAACAGCTTTTTGGTACATCCCCAAACCCTTCTTAACCTGTCTTAACTGCGGTATTCTGTACGACAAAAAAACCAGCGAATATACCAAATTAGCTCGTCTCAGCAGTGAAGGCAGAAGTACTGCTACAACCTTATTAGCTTTATCTTCTGTCACTAGACTAAAAGAGATTGAAAACATTGCTGATGATGCAGCAAAAATTCTCAGCTTTACCGATAACCGTCAAGACGCATCTTTACAAGCAGGACATTTTAATGACTTCGTACAAACCAGTTTTTTAAGAGCCAGCCTCAATGGGGCATTACAAGAGAAACAACAACTTACTCATGCAGAATTAGCAGCAATGGTAGTTCGGCAAATGGGACTATCTCAGAGTGATTATGCCCAACAACCAGCCGAATTTGGAACAGGGAAAAAACGAAATGAAGAAGCTTTTGAGCAATTAATTGAATATCGTCTCTATGAAGACCTACGCAGAGGATGGCGGATTGTTCAGCCTAATTTAGAGCAATGTGGTTTATTAGAGATTGAATATAACGAGCTAGAAAATATTTGTAGCGATCATACTATTTGGCAAAAATACCCTCATCAAGTTTTATTAGGTTCTACCGCCCAAGAAAAATACACTGTTATCAAAACCTTTTTAGATTATCTCCGCAAACAATTAGCTATTGATGCAGAATTACTCCAACCCGAACATCTAGATAAACTAAAGCGCAATACTGCTCAAGCTCTTAATGATAAGTGGAAATTCGACCATGAAGAAATACTTCATCAAGCTAAATGGGCAACTTTAGTAACTGGTGACAATAAAGATAAAAGCAAAGTAAAACTTACCAGTAGAGGAACTATAGGACGTTTCCTTAAAAGCGATCACGCTTGGTCGAACTTAACTAATCCTCTTACCGAACTAGAATATCAAAGTTTAATTAATTCAATTATTAATACTCTAAGAGATGGCGGTTATCTCAAGCAAAACGACAAAGACGAAATTCAACTGAGGATTGATTCTGTTGTTTGGAAAACAAGTAACAGAGAACGCCTTGCCGTAGATATTTTATCTAGTAAGCGTTTGCAAGGGAAAGAAGACCCAGGACGCAAAGCCAACCAGTTTTTCCAAAGCTTTTACTCTAGTAATGCTCAAAATATTAGAGTCATGGAAGGAAGAGAACATACTGGTCAAGTAAATTATGACAACCGTAAAGATCGTGAAGAACGCTTTCGCCAAGGTAAACTATCCACTCTCTTCTGTTCTCCTACAATGGAATTAGGGATTGATATTTCCGACCTCAGCGTAGTCCATTTACGCAATGTCCCCCCCAATCCTGCTAATTATGCCCAACGTAGCGGAAGGGCTGGACGTGGCGGTCAAAATGCCTTGGTTTTAACCTATGCTGCTGCTGGTAGTCCCCACGACCAGTATTTTTATCAACGTCAACAACAGATGGTTGCAGGGGTTGTTGTTCCTCCAAGATTGGAACTAGCTAATCAAGACTTAGTTAAATCTCATGTTTATTCTTTGTGGCTTTCTTATACAGGAGTAAATTTAGGAAACTCCATGAATGAGATTTTGGATTTAGAACAAGACTATCCTTATCCTCTTAAAAATGATCTTAAAGCCCAACTACAGTTAAATGAAGAAACCCTTCAACAATGCTTGAAAGATTTAGATTTAATTCTCAGTGATTCTTTCTGTCAAACAGATTTACAAAAAGTAAGTTGGTATAGTAAAGAATGGCTCAGAAACACTTTAGATAATGCTTTTCATGCTTTCTACCGAGCTTGCGATCGCTGGCGTAATCTTTACTATGATGCCGATAATCAACTAAATAAAGCTAGGGAAAATATTGACCGCCATAGTAGAGGCAAAACGACCAAAGAAGAACGAAGAGAAGCAGAAGCCTTAGAAAAAGAAGCCAAACGCCAGAAAGATTTATTAGTAGGTCAATCTCAAGGAAATAATAAGAGTCAATTCGATTTCTATCCCTATCGCTATTTTGCCTCCGAAGGTTTCTTGCCAGGGTTCAATTTCCCCCGTCTTCCGATTAGAGCTTATATTAAAGCAGGAGACAAAGGAGAATTTATTGCTCGCCCTAGAGCGATCGCTATTCGAGAACTCGCACCAACTAATGTTCTCTACTATGAAGGGAATAAATTTCAAATCAATAAAACTCGAATTCCAGTCAAGGGTGTTGTTTATAACCAAATTGCTATTTGCCATCACTGTGGTTATTTTCATAATGGTGAAGATTATCATCGCAATACTTGTATGAACTGCGGACACAAACTATCTCAAGACGATAAGGGCAATCCTGCTAAACTTACTCAAGTCCTAGAAATGGATAATGCGATCGCCCGTAAAACTCTTCGTATTACCTGCGATGAAGAAGAGAGACTCAAGTATGGATACGATTTGATTACTCATTTCCAGTATGCGCGAGAAAAACAGCGAACAGGGCAAGTTGTGTCTAAAGATGGCACTAAATTACTTCGTTTAAGCTACGGAGAAACTGCTGATATTCTCAGGATAAATCGAGGGCTAACTAAATCCAAGGAAATTGGTTTTAAGTTAGATACTGCTTCAGGAGATTGGGTTAAAGATAACCATCAACCCCAAGGAGAAGTTAATACCAACGTTCATCTAATGGTTAAAGATACTTCTAACATCCTCATTATCAAACCTTTAGCTTTTCCCGAACGAGAAACTGAATCTTTCCTTATCACCCTCCAATATGCTCTGGAGCGAGCTATTCAAGCCCAATACAAACTGGAAAACAACGAATTATCTTCAGAACGGATTGGTAAAGGCAACCATATTTTATTCTGGGAATCTGCTGAAGGTGGTGCTGGCGTATTATCGCAAATCCTAGAAGATAGCGCGTCAATGCAAAAAATCGCTCAAGAAGCATTAGACATTTGTCATTTCATCAAACCTAAAGATAGCTGCGCCCATGCTTGCTATCAATGTTTACTCTCTTATAGCAATCAATTCGATCATCCTCATCTCAACCGTCACTTAATTCACGATTTTTTAGTTCGACTTCAAAGTAGTGTTATCACTATTGAACTAAATACAACATCTCGCGAAGCTCAATATCAAAAACTATTAGAGCAAACCGATCCTAATTCCTCCTTTGAACGAGAAGTACTCCAACAAATATATGAAAAGGGAATAAAACTGCCAGATTCAGCCCAAGAATTAATACCAGAAGCGAACTGTAAACCTGATTTTCTCTATAAAAAGTATAAAGTAGCTATTTTCTGCGATGGCTCTATTCATGATTCACTCCAAAAACAACAACGCGATCGCGTTAAAAGGCAAGATTTAAGAAACTTAGGTTATGAAATAATCGAGCTAAATTATCAACAAGATTGGCAATCAATATTGGAACAGTTGAATAGCTGGATATAAAGTTGCTACTTTTTGCTATACGCAATGTCTGCAAGGACAAATAATCTGTCACTGTACATATGGGTCGTCTGGGACTCGAACCCAGGACAAATCGGTTAAAAGCCGAGTACTCTACCAACTGAGTTAACGACCCTGGAACAATTTTTGTGTTGTCCGCACGGTTATCCAATATAGCACAGGTTTTCTTAAGAAATCAAATAAAAATCAAAAATTACTGCAATTGATTTCTACAACAGCGTTATAAGTACTATCTGGTTGGAGATGAGTCAATTTTTCTCCCGTGTTCAGAGCATTGCGCGGCGCACTCCAAGGTTCGAGACAGATGTAATCTTTGCCTTTAATCGTCCAAAAAACTAAAGTTGAGAACAAGTCAGAATAGAGCAGAGAAATTTGTCTTTTTGTAGTGCGATCGCGAAAATTAGTAGAATGTTTGTTGAGTGAAGTAAAGGCAACGTCAATTTCTTTTCGGTCGAAATCAAAGCCAGTATAGGAATGGGTTTCGCGACTGATGTGGTCGAAATATTGACTAGAAGGGATGGTAAATTCTAACTGACTTTTATCTTGAGTTAGAAAATAAGGATGAAACCCTGCTGAAAAAGGCATTGTCTCGGAAGATTTATTGGTATAGCTCTGAAGGATTTTTAAACTGTTACCCTGCAATTGATAGGTAAACACCAGTTGAAATTCAAAAGGATAAACCGCCAAGGTAAATTTATTACTATTGAGAGTCAAAGTAATAGTAGCACAGTTGTCAGTTGCAGTTGAAGTTACTTCCCAAGGTAAATCACGAGCAAAACCGTGTTGTTTTAACTGATAGGTGCGATCGCCATAAGTATAAGAGTTATCGGGTAAGTTGCCGCAAATCGGAAACAGAATAGGAATTCCACCCCGAATACTCATGGTAGGGTCAGCAAAGCGGGTTGCATCTAAATATAAGATTTCTTCACTGTTGATGCGCCAGCGACCGATAATTCCCCCTCTTTCTGGTACGACTTCAATTTGAGAATCAGCTTTTTGGTCAGTCAGAATATAAGTTAAATACTGCTGCTGCTCTTGAACGATTTTAAACACGGTTTTCTACTCAAAAAAAAATTGCTCTTCAAAATGAATGATAAATGTTCAATGTTTATTGTTCAATATCAATTTGGCTCGTAATTCAGATTTAATACGGTGGAGGATCGATCGCTCGTCTAAAGAATCTAAAATATTAGTGACGACGGTTTTTGTACCTTCTGGTCCCCAAGATGCACCGTTGGCTAAATAAGTTTTAGTAACTTGTCCGATGGCATAAGAAGACACTCCCGCGACTCCTCCTTGAGCGATCGCGACGGACAAATAAGGAGCGAGGGATAAACCCCCCGTAACGGGGACAGAAATACCTAAAATACCCTTGAGGGAGCTAAGACCGAAAGTTGCCAGCAATTCACTGGCACTGATTCCCCCCATACTTAAAGCGATATTTTTTAATAGCTCTACTGCACTTTTATGGGTCATATTAATCCCATACAGACGGGAAAGAGAAATAATAATTGCTACATCGATTAAAGCACCAGTCAGTAAATCGATCGCCGTTACGGGGTTGAGAGCAACCGTTGTCGCCTTGACCATCATGCCTTTTTGAATCAACTCATTAGCAGCCTGGTCGCGAATTTCTAGTTTACGCTGTAATAATCGTTCGTTAACCTCATCGGCAAACAACATACTGTTAAGAGCTACTAAAGATTTACCTTCTTGTTGTAATAGCTCTAAAATTCTCAGTTTTAAGGGTGCTATCTGGGGATTTCCCTTAACTCGCTGTACTTTGAGCTTGCCATGGTTATCTTTAACTCCCTTGACTTCTATGGGAGAAGCTGCCACCATGATAATTTCTTTGGGGGAAATTAATTCTTTAACTCTTTCTTCTTTAATTTTATGATAGATAGCCAGACGGTCTGCTTCGGGATATTGGTCGATTTTATTAAATACTAACAACATCGGTTTTCCTGCTTCTCGTAATTGAGCTAAGGCTCGATATTCGACTTGAGTAATATCCCCTGAGACGATAAACAAAATCAGATCAACTCGTTTGGCTAAGTCATGAGCTAAAGCTTCCCGCACTTCCCCGTTAACTTCGTCAATGCCTGGGGTATCTATAAGTTGAATTTGACCGAAAGGGGTGACGAAATTTCTTCGCCAGACACAATCGAGATGTTGTCCTCTTATCCCTTCAATAGTTAGCTGTTGCAAGCCATCTAGAGCTAAATCTGTTTTTCTTTCAGTTATAGATTCGGAGGTTAATTGCCATTGGTGAGTATCTACGGTGCGAGTTACTCCGTGTAATGCTCCTGTAGGAAAAATTTCTTGACCTACTAAAGCATTGAGTAAAGAAGATTTTCCCCGACCAACCATGCCAAACGCAGCAATTTGCACCACCGACTGTTCTAATTTGTCTAACATTCGAGTCAAACGCTCGATTTCTGATTCTAACCCGGCTTGTTCTTCTTCAGTGAGATCGATAGATGCGATCGCTCCTCGTAGAGATTTTTGTGCTTTGCGATAATTGATTTCGGCAGTAATTTCTGTAAAACTGAGAATTGTCTTGTCTAATTCTTCTGCATTCCAAGACTTTTGAGTAGATGACAACGAATCAATACCTCCCTATAATTTTTTTTTTCAAATAAGTGCTTAAAAATTATGTTTTGACATATATTAAAATATAGAAACCAAAAAGCTTACAATAGCCAAATATTAATCAATATAACTAACAATAGCTTAAAACTCTCAATAATCTTCCAGCTTACCTCTAGGCTTACCATTCAAATTTACTCTACTGCTTGATCGCCGACTAAATTTACCAAATAATTGTTTTTCCTACGGTTTTTTTAATTATTCCTCAAATTAACTAAAACTTGAGAAAAAATATAATATTTTTGTTGGCAATTTAATCTTGTTAATTTTGGCTAGTTTTATTGTTAATTAATATTTTATGTGTTGATGACTACTTTAAATAAAATTAATTTAAATACAATTCAAATTTTAATAATTGGCGATCATAATTTTCTTCAACCATCTTTACAGGTATATTTAGCAGCAGAAATCGATCTAGAAATTATTGGCTATGCCGAAAATGCAGTTATTACTCTAGCTGCTATGGAAAGACAAATTCCCGATGTGGTTATTATTGATTCGGAAATGTCTGCTACTGATGCATTAACATTAATACAGACAATTAGCGATCGCTTTAGTCAAAGTAAAATATTAGTTTTCAGTAATAATTATGATCGTAAACATATCATTCAATCTATACAGATGGGTGCTAGAGGTTATCTCTTGAAACAAACTCCTCCGAAAGAATTAGTCAACACAATTCGCAGTATTCATTTAGGATATTTTCAACTAGGACCTGGTTTATTAGAAAAAATAGCCATTAACCATCACCATACCAATTATCTTGGGTACGATTATAATGATAGCGAACTCAGGGTCGGTAATTTATTTAAAGAAATGCAAACCGAACTTAGGGAGCAAAGTCAACAACTTATTGATGCTCAAATCAAAGAACACAAACATCAATTAGATGAAAAACTAAAATTAAAATTACATCGTTTGAAAATTAAACAAGCTGACAATAGTTTATATCTCAAAAAGCTAGAAAAAAAAGTTCAGTTATTGTTAAAATTCCAGATCGCTTTTTTAATATTTTGCTGTTTATACTGGATTTTTGCTTAATAATTAATAGAGCATTTATCTTGAGTCTCTTGATCTTTTAGCTTTGATATCTGAAAAATTGTGAATTATCGCCCTTTACCTGAGACAACAGCATATGTTCGGATTGCTCGTCATTCTTGGCAACTAGGTACAATTCAAGGAGAAGTTGCCGCAGCAGAATATCAGTGGCAATTTCAATGGCGTTTCCGCGAACGAAAATTATTAGTCAAACCATCTTTAGGCAGAGCTTTAATTCAAGAACCTTTGGAACGTTTTTTAGAACGTTCTGACTATCAATTAGAACCCGGTGGTGATTATTTCTTCACTGTCAGAACTAAAATGTAAAATATGTTTTCCAAGACAAATTAGCTTTAATTAAAATAGACAAAATATGAAAAAAAAATGAATAGAATATGATTTTTTTATGATAAAAAATATTGCTCAATATCGGTTAAACTATGATTGTTTCAATAGTTTTTTACGAGCAAAATTAATTTATGGAATTGGCAAATATTTCTCTAATCGGTATTGGTTTAGCTGCTGATGCCTGTGCTGTTTCCCTAAGTAGTGGTTTAGTTATCAGACATATTAAACTCAATAAAGCTTTAAAAATTGCTTTAGCATTTGGTATCTTTCAAGCAATAATGCCTTTGATTGGTTGGCTTGGTGGTTTGACATTCCGTGAATTAATTATTCAAATAGATCATTGGATTGCTTTTGGCTTATTAGCTATTATTGGTGGCAAGATGATCCATGAAGCTTGTCAAAAAGAAGAAGAAGAAAAAGTTAAATTTAATCCCTTAGATAATTACACTTTATTAGGACTGGCGATCGCAACGAGCATCGATGCTTTAGCAGTTGGCTTGAGTTTATCGGTTTTAAAGATTTCTATTCTTGCAGCCGCAGCAATTATTGGCGTTATTACTTTTTGGTTATCTTTAATTAGTGTTTATTTAGGGCATAAATGGGGCAATCTCTGCAAGTTTAAATTAGAATTTCTTGGTGGAGTTATGTTGATTTTTATTGGTGGCAAAATCTTAATGACTCATTTGCTTGGTAGTTAAGCTGTTGTGCAAAATTAATACAAGGTCATCGCTGCACAGGGCATTGGTAATTAGTTACCTTTAATCCTCGACTTGAGTCGATTTTATAGTTATCTTTTTTGGAAAAAATAGCGGCTAGTAATTAAAGATACAATTTCATCGAAGAAAATTGTATACAGTATGCAAAACTGAAAATTTACGTCCCAGAGAAATGTAAAGCTCAAACAAAGGTGGGAGGATTAATTGGTGCAACCAAAGGAATTAACAAGCGATCGCATCAAATAGCCATTGATTAAAACCACTATCGTTCAATGAACTAGATAATAATTAATTATTAACACAATGACCAATCAAGAGTTAACTTTAGAAACTGAAAATTTAGAAACTGAAACCCCTACGGCAATTAAGTCGGATTTAATTTACGGGTTAGAAGCTCGTCCGCCTTTCATAGAGTCGATTTTTGTGGCATTACAGCACGTATTTGCCTGTTTTGTAGGAATTATCACTCCTGGCCTAATTATTTGCGGTGCGTTAGAAGTTTCACCTGCTGATACTACTTTCATTCTCAGTAGCTCTTTAATTGTTTCAGGAATCGCTACCTTTATTCAAGCAAAAAGATTTGGTCTAGTGGGTTCAGGTTTACTCAGTGTTCAGGGAACGAGTTTTGCTTTTTTAGCCCCAATTATTGCTGCGGGTTTATCTGTCCAACAAGCTGGTGGTAGTACTACAGATGCACTAGGGCTGATTTTTGGCTTATGTTTTTTTGGGGCATTTGTAGAAATTTTTATCAGTCGCTTTCTTCATCTCGCAAATAAAATTATTACTCCTTTGGTAACAGGTGTAGTTGTAACTCTCATTGGTTTGACTTTAATTAAAGTAGGAATTACCTCAATGGGTGGAGGTGTAGCAGCCCAAAATAACGAAACTTTTGGCAGTTGGACTTATCTAGGAGTTGCTTTTTTAGTTCTAGCAGTAATTGTTGCCCTTAATAGTCTTAGCAATAACTTTTTGCGAATGTCATCGGTGGTGATTGGTTTAGTAGTGGGCTACTTAGTCTCGATTCCTCTAGGATTGGTAGATTTTAGCAATCTATCTCAACTGCCGTTATTTACTCTGCCAATACCCTTTAAATATGGTTTGAAATTCAATTTTGGCGCATTTATTCCTTTTGCTTTCTTATATGTCATTACTGCCATTGAGTCAATTGGAGATCTTACTGCTACTTCAGCTATTTCCGGCGAACCGATTGAAGGGCCAGTGTATTTCCGTCGTCTTAAAGGTGGAGTTTTAGGGGATGGAATTAATTCGATGATTGCTGCTTGTTTAAATACTTTTCCTAACACCACATTCAGTCAAAATAATGGGGTAATCCAACTGACGGGGGTAGGTAGTCGTTATATAGGCTATTTTATTTCAGTAATTTTTGTTATTTTAGGTCTTTTCCCGATTATTGCAGGTGTTTTTCAGGCTTTACCTCAACCAGTCTTAGGTGGGGCGACCATTATTATGTTTGGTACTGTAGCAGTAGCGGGAATTAAAATTCTCTCGATGGTGAATTTGACCAAACGTAATTCGATTATTTTAGCAGTTGCTCTCAGTATGGGTTTAGGTGTTACTTTCGTCCCTGAAATTCTGGAGGCTTCACCTGCGCTAATTAAAAATATCTTTTCTTCTGGTATCTCTACAGGTGGACTGACAGCTTTGATTTTGAATATTATTTTGCCAGGAAGAGAGTAATTTCATTAAACATTTACCATTGAACATTTATCAGCATTGTCTAATTATTAATCACTGAAAAAATGTACGGATTAAAAGCAATTATTATCGGTTCGGGCATGGCTGGTTTGGCTGCTGGTATTGCAATGCGCCAGGCGGGATATGAGGTAGAGATTTACGAAAAGACGAGAAAACTTCGTCCTGCGGGGGCTGGTATTTCTCTGTGGTCGAATGGAATTAAGGTTCTCAATAAGTTAGGACTGGGGAAAGAAGTGGCTGCCATTGGTGGAGAGATGAACCGCATGGAATACCGCAACCATCAAGGGGAAGTTTTAAACCATGTTAATCTGATGCCTTTGGTGGAACAGGTGGGGCAAAGACCTTATCCCGTATCTCGTACTGACTTACAACAGATGATGTTAACTGCTTTTGGCGAAGCAGATGTGCGGATGGGTATGCGTTGCGTAGAAGTTAAGCAAGATGCAGATAGTGCAACGGCTATTTTTGAGGATGGTAGTATCGCTACAGGAGATGTAATTATTGGTGCAGATGGCATCCATTCAGTAGTCAGGGAATATTTAAATGGTGGGAAAGTCGAACCTCGTTATGCAGGTTATGTAAACTGGAATGGTATTGTGGAAGCTAGCCCCGATTTAGCCGAAAGTGATGTATGGGTAATTTATGTCGGGGAGGGAAAACGTGCCTCGATGATGCCCATTGGAGGAAATCGTTTTTATTTCTTTATGGGGTGTCCTAAACCCAAAGGAACGAAAGTAGAACCTCAAGATATTCGGGCCGAATTAAAAGCAACCTTTACAGGATGGGCGCAACCAGTACAAAACCTGATTGAAAAATTAGACCCCGAACAGATAAATCGTTTAGAAATTAGCGATATTGACCCTCTGGCTCATTTAGTTAAAGGTAGAATAGCTCTTGTCGGTGATTCTGCCCATGCTACTACTCCTACTTTAGGACAAGGTGGCTGTCAGGCAATGGAAGATGCGGAAGTTTTGTGTCGTTATTTAGTTACTACAAATATTAGTGTGGAAGATGCCCTCAAGCGTTATGAAACCGAACGCAAAGAAAGAGTAGCACAACTAGTATTAAAAGCTCGCAAGCGAACTGATACTATTTATAACAAAGAACCAGATCTAACCCAAGAATGGTACGAACAATTAAAACAAGAAGAAGAAAAAGACGTCACAGATGCGATCGCAAAAATAATTCTTGGTGGCCCTTTACATTGAGCATTGAACATTTATCATTTATCAATTTATGTCAGGTAAATTAACTACTCATGTTTTAGATACGGCTAATGGTTGTCCTGCTGAAGGAATTGCGATCGCTCTGTGGAAATTAGATTCTGATTCAGATATCGATTCTAAAACTTTATTAAAAATGATCGAAACTAACCACGACGGACGCACCGATGAACCATTACTAGCAGGAGAAGAATTTCAAAAGGGTGTATACGAGTTAATTTTTACTGTCGGTGATTATTTTGCTCGCTATGCAGATTATCTTAATCCGCTTTTTTTAGACCAAATTCCCATCCGTTTTGGCATTAGTGAGACTCAAGCTCACTATCATGTTCCGTTGTTAGTCTCTCCTTGGTCTTATAGTACTTATCGGGGAAGTTAATTACTTTTTGATTTTGTCTAACTCAATTAAAGTTTGTAACAAGACATTAGCTCCCTGAATACACTGTTTTGGGGATGTATATTCACTGGCATCGTGAGAAACTCCCATTTGACTGGGAACAAAAATCATGCCCATAGCGGTAATTTGAGCTAATTCTTGAGCATCGTGGCTGGCACGACTGGGTAAATATGTATAGCTTAAATTTAGATTATCGCAGCTTCGGGCGATCGCTTGTTGGATATAGGGTTCGGCTAAGGCTGGTTCGTTGTGTAAACAGGGATTGAGGCGAATTTGGGTATTGGTAGCTACGGCGATTTCTTCTAAATGAATGCGAAATTCTTCTAAGAGACTGTCTATGTGCGGACTGGATAAATCGCGGATATCTAAGCTCATTTCTACCCAACCCGGAACTACATTAGCTGCATTGGGAAGGACTTCCATTCTACCAACTGTAGCCACTTGTTGCCCTGGTTTGTTAGCGATTTGATTGACTGCTAAAATTACTTGGGCGGCGGCTACTAAAGCGTCACGACGCATCTGCATCGGTGTCGTTCCTGCATGGTTGGCACTACCTTTAACAGTAATATTAAACCGTCGCTGCCCGACAATTCCTTCAACTACTCCAATTTGTTTGCCCATAGATTCTAAAATCGGCCCTTGTTCCACATGAAGTTCGATAAAGGCCGCTATTTCTGAAGAACTACGACGAGCTTGAGCGATATTGTGCCAATTACCGCCAATTTTTCGCAAACAGGTATAAATATCCGTGCCATCGGGACGGCGATAATAATTGGGGTCGTTAATTACCCTGCCAGAAATAGCCTTAGAACCGATCATGCTACCTTCTTCGTCGGTAAAGACAATAACTTCTATCCCTCGCTGGAGTTTAATCTGACGTTCTTGCAAAACTCTTACTACTTCTAACCCGGCTAAAACTCCATATGTACCGTCATAATGTCCACCACAGGGAACAGTATCGATATGAGAACCAGTTGCTAAAACCGATGCATTGGGTTCTCGACCTGCATATTTACCGATAATATTACCCGCAGCATCAATTCTGACTTCCAGCTGAATTTCTTTCATCCAGTTTATGACTAAATTACGGGCTTCTAAATCTTCTTGACTATAGGCAATACGCCTAACTCCTCCGTTACTGAGTTTACCTATTTGAGACAGACGAGCAATACTTTTATTTAGGCGATCGCCATTAATCATTAATTGAGTTGAAGTAATTGATTTCATAGATCCAGCAAGCGCAATTATGCATACTGTATACAATTATTTCAAACTAACATATTGTTTTTAGCTAATTTGTATACTGCTATCACTTTTACTCAAAAAATCTCCAGAAGTGGGATCTCGGCGAAGCCAAGGTACTGCGCGATCGCATCGTCTGGTTAATTGAAGAGGCCAAAGCGATCTTTAACTTTATTAGCGATAATCATCCTTGCCATACACAGCTGACTATCATTATAAGTAACCAGAGTTGTTGTCAGGTATAAATTATGAGTAAGTTTGCCGTTGCAGTAATCAATGGAACTCAATCGCGTTTTTTCACTTTAGATTCTGCTGCTACTTCAGAATATGAATCAAGTCCTAATTTACTCGAACATCAAGGCTTGTCTAACACTGTTAACGAACTTCACGGTCGAGAATTATGGGCAAATACTAAAACCGGACGCAATCGAGGTTCTGGGGGTCAAAGTCACAGCTATGATGACCGTCGCCAAAATCATGTACTTGAGTTTGAAAAGAAATTTGCCAATAAAATTAGCAGTGCCATGCTTGATCTAATTGAAACTTATCAAGCAAGACATCTTGTTGTCGTAGCAGAACCACAAATTTTAGGGATAATGCGGGAGGCTATGACCGACAAATCATTTAAAACTATCAACGTTCAAGAAGTAGCTAAAGACATTTGCCATTTAAAATCGACTCAAATTCATGATTATTTAGCCAAAAAGAAACTTTTGCCCCCTTGTAACCAAGTTTATTCCTAATTAAATTCTGCTCAACAGCGATCGCTTGCTTAGGCTTTACTCCCATGTGGTTTGGATTTTATAATACCCAGTTATTAATTAAAAACCCAGATTGAGATAATCGATCGCGAATAACTGCTATCCTGATTAAACTGTACGGTTATAAACGATTTGGTTATGTCTGATTTTTTATTAGAAGTTGGTACAGAAGAATTACCCGCAGATTTTGTCAATAGTGCGATCGCTCAATGGCAGACCAAGATTGCCCAAAGCTTGTCAGAGGAGTTTATTACTCCTTCAGGGATTGAAGTTTACGGTACTCCCCGTCGTTTAGCTGTATTAATTAAAGGTTTACCTGCAAAGCAACCAGACAGAGAAGAAGAAATCAAAGGGCCTCCAGCCAAGGCAGCCTTTAAAGAGGGTCAACCCACCAAAGCCGCCGAGGGATTTGCCAGAAAACAGCAAATAGGCGTAACTGATTTAGAAATTCGGGATACTCCTAAAGGAGAATTTGTCTTCGTACGCAAACAGATCTTAGGACGTGCTGTTACCGAAATTTTACAGGAATTATCTCCCCTGTGGATTACGGGATTAGAAGGAAGACGCTTCATGCGTTGGGGGGATGGAGAGTTGCGTTTTCCCCGTCCCATCCGCTGGTTGGTAGCATTGTTAGATCATGAGATTTTACCCTTAGCATTAGTTAATGGTTCGGAAACCATCGAAAGCGGACGTACTTCTAGAGGACATCGCATCTTACATCCCGAAGTTGTCTCGATTCCTCAAGCTGATGCTTATGTAGAAGTGATGGATAGTGTTTATGTAGAAGTAAATGTTGCCGTCAGAAAGCAGAAGATAATTGAAGGAATCAAAGCTGAGGCAGATAAAATAAATGGTTTGGCGACAATTTATCCTGATCTCTTGGAAGAAGTAGCTAATTTAGTAGAATATCCTACGGCAGTCATGGGAAAATTTGAAGCAGAATTTTTAGAATTGCCCACAGAAGTAATTACTACGGTAATGGTAACCCATCAACGTTATTTCCCCATCCAGCGAGGAGATAATTCCGAGAGCTTATTACCGAATTTTATTACTATTTCTAATGGCGACCCCAAAAGTAAATCAATTATTGCTGAAGGAAATGGTCGGGTCATTAGAGCCAGATTAGCTGATGCTCAATTCTTTTATAAAGCCGATTGTGACGAACCCTTAGAAACTTATTTACCACAATTAGAAGCGGTAACTTTTCAAGAAGATTTAGGTTCGATGCGGGATAAAGTTGATCGCATTATGGATCTGGCTAATAGCATCAGTGAACAGTTAGATTTAGACCCCGAACAACGGAGCGAAATTGAAAGTACTGCCATGCTTTGTAAGGCAGATTTAGTAACGCAAATGGTGTACGAATTCCCGGAATTACAAGGAGTAATGGGAGAAAAATATGCTTTAGTCAGTGGTGAATCTGCTACTGTCGCTAGAGGTATTTTTGAACATTATTTACCCAGGGGTGCTGATGATATTATGCCCCAAACTTTGAACGGACAAATAGTAGGAATTGCCGATCGCACCGACACTTTAGTCAGTATCTTTGGCTTGGGAATGTTACCTACTGGTTCTTCAGATCCTTTTGCCCTACGTCGCGCTGCTAATGCCATAATTAATATTATTTGGCATAACAATTTAGAGATTAATTTAGACCAATTAATTACTGAAGGAGCAACGGATTTCTTGTCCGCTCACGGCGATCGCAACTCTCCCATAGTTGCTTTACAAGACTTTTTTATTCAGCGTATTCGTACTTTACTACAAGACGAAAAAAACATCGATTACGACTTAGTTAATGCTGTCTTAGGAGAAGGAGATGCAGAGTATACAACTAGGGCATTAGAAGATTTATTAGATGTGCGCGATCGCGCTATATTTTTACAATCAATTCGTGATAATCGTCAATTGGATGAGATTTATGAAACTGTAAATCGCTCTACTCGTTTGGCAGCACAAGGAGATTTAGATACTCAATCTTTAGAGCCTCAAGAGTTAGTTAATCCCGAATTATTCGAGCAATCATCGGAACGAGCTTTTTATGATGCTTTAGTCGAATTAGTACCACAAACTCAAGCCGCCCAAACAGAACGCAACTATCAATTCTTAGTCAAAAATTTAGCCAAAATTGCCCCAATCGTCAGTAACTTTTTTGATGGCAAAGATAGTGTTTTAGTCATGGCAGAAAATCCCCAAATTAAACGCAACCGTCTCAATTTACTGGGATTATTGCGCAATCATGGGAGAATTTTGGCAGACTTTGGCGCGATCGTCAAACAGTAATACCGAAGAAAAAGTTATCAGGAATGAGGAATTAATAATTTATTTATCCTCTTCCTATTTTTTTTACTCTCTGTTGGCTTGTTAATTAATTATTTCTAAAATTTACGGTTAAAGTTCCTCCAATAAAAGATAATCCACCATAAAAATAATAAAGCCAGTGTAGGGGAATAACCTTAAGGGCAAAAACCAGTCCCCGTTTATGATAAAAAAACTGATATACATCCCTGTTAAGATACAGTAATAAGATTGCCAAGATTATACTAGGAATAACTGCCGTTAACTGAAAACAAGCTACTAACAAACAAAAAATCAAACTGTAAATAGTAACTACACTAATGCGACTACTTATTTGTAAATTTAAATCATTAATTGCATTAGCTTTATTATTAAGTAAAAGTTTCGTCCAAGGAATACCGCGATCGCAAATATCTGTTTTAATTAAACTGATTAAATTCCAAGCTTTATGATGCTTTACTTGTAAATTTTTGGCAAGATAAATTTTATATCCAGCTTGCTTAAGGCGATATCCTAGTTCGATATCTTCAATGCTAGGACGAGGATAACGCTTGGTATCAAATCCTCCTAACTCAAGAAACACCGAGCGTTTAACTACACCAAAGCCAGCCCAAAAAGTAGAAGCATCTTCTCTTCCTTGTTGGTGAACATAATGGTGCATTAAATTTTTATATTGAGCTATAAAGTTAGTTGCTTTTGGTGCATCATCATAAGAACCAAATAAAGCATCTATCTCCGATTGAGACTGGAGAATTTCAGCTAATTGGGCGATCGCATCATGACAGACTTCACAATCAGCATCGATAAAACACAAATAATCACCTTGGGCTACTTTTGCACCCTGGTTACGTGCTGCTCCCGGCCCTTCTCTACCCTGAGTTTGTAAGACTTTAGCTCCAAATTTACGAGCGATCGCTGCTGATTCATCGGTAGAGCCGTCATTTACTACAATTAATTCCCAATCAGAAAATTGCGATCGCGATATAGCTAATAAACAGCAAACAAATGGATAACCGCCATTATATACAGGAGTAATAATTGATATTAAAGGAGATTGATTCATGGTCTTGAATTTATTTTTTGTAATTTTATTTTAGTTATGATTCTTTTATGTCATAAATATCCATAGGGTCATAGTTATAGTAAATACCAATATTAAACCCCAAAATACAAACAAAATAGGTATAAATTTATTGAATGGAGAATTAGCTCCTAGCTTATTCTTAAGTTTAAAAGGTAGTAAATCCCAACTCATTTTTTCCGAATAATGTTCTTGAAAATTAGGCAATTGAACATTAGATTCTTGGTTATAATTAAGCAGATAAAAAATGTTATTAATACGTTGAAAGATACGAAATTGAGAACCAATGCCTAATTTTTGCTGATTTACTTCTAAGCCATGAGGCAACAAAATAAAAGCAAACTGAATTAATATAGACAAAATAATAGTTACTCTAGCAATCCAGCTAAAAGCTGCTTTTAAAAAATCCGTATTTGTATTATTTTTGTTAGTAGCACCTTGAATCAGTAAAGGTATTAGAGGAACAAGTAATAAATGAACTGAAGTTATATGATATCTAGCTCCCCAAGCTCTCTGTTCTATCCAATCAGAAGTCCAAGAATAGATATATAAATAGAGTAAAAAACTTAAGATTGTGGCTACTACGTACCACCTAATATATGGCGATAAAAATCTCCAGCATATAAACGCTATAATCAAACATGGCAGCAAGAGAGGATCGTAAAGAAATATACTTTTTTCTGGCGAAAATAAAGGTGCTAATAATGCTTCTGGTTTAACTTTTGTGAGTAATTTCAAGAAGAAAAAGCTGTTATTATCTCCTTGCACAATCTCATTGACGTTTGTTAGAGTATGGGCTTTAGCAAATATTTGTAAATGCAAAGAAGTACTCGTTGCTGTCCAGCTACCATAACGTATATGGGTTAAAATTCTCTCTAATACAACAAAAGGAATAAAGCCAGTCATCCACAGAAATACAGGTTTAAAGCTATGGAATACTGATGTAGATTTATGTTTGTAAGTAATGCATCCTACTAAAAATATCAATACACCAATAGCATTTAAAATGCTAGTGATTCTGATTAAAGTGGTAAGTCAAATTTGTTTGATGAGAGTTTTCTCATGAAAATTTCATGCAAGTTGGAGCAAAATGATGTTCTATATGGATCGTGTATTCACCAAACTTTAACCAAGGGATGATAAATTGTGTGCTTAAGAGCATTAGCATTTCAGTATTGTTGGATTGCAGCTTAATCTGGTCTAGTTTCTAGAGCAATTGCTCGCCGAGTTTGACAGCTAAATTATGTAAAATCACTTAAGTACTCTAGAGAAATGCGGTAAATACTTATACAATCGCAGTTGGGGGCGCGTATTTTTAAAGTATCTCAAGCTCAAAAATTAATTAAGTTAACCAAAATCAAGGAGTACAGCCTAACATTTTTTCACGCTTAGAATTAGAACTTTCTAGCCAAAAGAGTGTTGTCCTTGCCATTAATGACTTTAACTAAGTTATGGCTTGAGGTTGTCTGTATACCATTACTAACTAATAAGAAGCAGTAAGCCAACTTTTTATTTAATAAAAAAAAGCTAATGGGTCGGATTGTAACAGTCTTACCTACAGTCGATAGTTTAAGGCATTCTCATCACATTGTAAAATTATTGTACGTATATAGTATTCATGGAACAGTATCAAACGGTTATTATAGGCGGTGGACCGGCTGGTTTAACTGCTGCTTATGAGTTAAGAAAACATGATAAAAAGTCTATTGTATTAGAGAAAGCCGACCGAGTTGGTGGTATATCTCGAACTGAAACCTACAATGGCTATCGCTTTGACATTGGCGGACATCGTTTTTTCACCAAAGTGGGAGAAGTAGAACAACTTTGGCAAGAAGTCTTGGGGGACGAATTTATTAAAGTCCCTCGTTTATCGAGAATTTATTATAGAAACAAATTTTTTAGTTATCCTTTAGAACCATATAACGCACTATCTAATTTGGGTTTAATTAATAGTGTCTTGATTATGTGGAGCTATTTCAAAGCCAAGATTAGACCTGATCCTATCGAAGAAAATTTTGAACAGTGGGTTTCTAATCGCTTTGGTCGAAGACTATATGCAACTTTTTTTAAGACCTATACCGAAAAAGTCTGGGGTATACCCTGTACGGAAATTAGGGCAGATTGGGCAGCACAACGTATTAAAGGACTATCTTTAAAAAAAGCCATCATTAACGCCCTTTTTGGTAGTAACGACACTAAAACCCTAATTAAAGAATTCAATTATCCTCGATTGGGTCCGGGGCAGATGTGGGAACGTTTTCAAGAAATTCTAGATAGAAATGATTCTCCCGTACATCTTAATACCGAAGTAATCGAACTAGAACGTGACGGCGATCGCATTAAGAGCGTGACGATTCAACAACAAGGAAAAATTAGCAAGCTACAAGGGGAAAACTTTGTTTCTAGTATGCCCGTATCCCTGCTGGTCAAAAAGCTCAATCCTGCACCACCAGAAGAAGTTTTACAGGCTGCTAGCAATCTCAAATACCGCGATTTTTTAATCGTCACTTTAGTAGTAGACCAAGCCGAACTATTTCCCGATAATTGGATTTACATTCATAGTCCTGAATTTAAAGTAGGCAGAATTCAAAACTTTAAAAACTGGAGTGCGGCGATGGTTCCAGATTCCAGTAAAACTAGTTTGGGGATGGAATATTTCTGCAATCAAGGGGACGATTTATGGCAAATGTCAGATGCAGAGTTAGTCAAGTTAGCTAGCAGTGAAATTAAAGCTCTCGGACTATTAGACCCTGAAGTAACCATTGAAGATGGGACAGTCATTCGCCAGTATAAAGCCTATCCTGTCTATGATGACGAATATCGTCGTAATGTAGACATAATTAAAAAATACATTCAAAAATTCGAGAATTTGCAAACTGTAGGTCGTAATGGAATGCACCGCTATAATAACAGCGATCATTCGATGTTAACTGGCTTATTGGCAGCTAAGAATATCTTGGGTGAGAACCACAATTTATGGGATGTGAATGTAGAACGTTCCTATCATGAAGAGTTTACTAATAGTAAAGCAGCTTATTCTCAGCTAAAAAACCTAAAAGCACAAAAAGCTTACGCTGTCAGTCAATAATGTCAGAGCAAACTGAAGCTTAGACTGCAAGCATTAAAACAATCTTAATTATGATTACTGATATTTTAGCTCTGGGGGAACAAACGAAGCTCAAAACGCAAGTGGTTGTGGTCGGCTCAGGAATTGCTGGTGCAGAGGTAGCAACGCACCTCGCGCGTCATGGTCGAGAGGTAGTAGTTTTAGAAAGTGGACGAAAGCAATTTGACCCATCGATTCAGGCATTAAACGACGTAATTTTTGTAGGCAAACGCCATCGAGAGTTAAATCCCAACTCCTATTATCATCAATACTTACCACCCGAACTGCGGGGAGTTAGTCGCGTGCGTCAGTTTGGCGGTACAAGTAACGTCTGGACAGGCAAATGGAAATATTTGCAGTCTTCAGATTTTGAGACAAGAGATTGGATTCCTAATAGTGGTTGGCCAATAGCATTTACTGATCTCTTGGAATACTACCGTTCTGCGGCAAAAGATTACGGTTTCGGCGATCTAGAGGCAGAAGCCATGCGTCCTGAAATCGTCAAGCTTCGAGATAAGATTGCTGCACATGGTTTGAAAATGAGCAGTTTCTATTGGGAGCAAACACCCACCCGCACTGCCATACGGTTTGGGGAAGAAATGCGTCGCTCGAAAAACTTACAAGTTGTACTAGGGGCAACTGCAACCGAACTCAAACTGGACTCTTCTGGTCAACGTATAACTCAGGTTATTTGTCGCTCAATGGAAGGGAAACAACTGATCGTTGAAGGAGAGACAATTGTTCTGGCTATGGGAGCATTTGAAACCGCTCGTATCCTGTTGGCTTCAAATCAGCAAATTCCTGATGGAATTGGTAACTTACACAATCTAGTAGGTTGTTTTTATACCGATCATCCTAAACATCATACAGGAGTATTGCGGCCAGACCATCTGACTAGGGAATATGCCCGCGAATTGCAATACGCGCCAAAACCACGTTTTTGTATTTGTTTTGCTCTTGACGATAAGACTCAGCGAGAGAAAAAATTGTTGGAACACGTTTTATATCTTAAGCCGATCTACGAACAGCCAATAGAGAGATTATGGCGCATTTTGCGTGGTTATCCCTCCTGTCGAGATGAAAATGGCGCGATCGCGGCATATCGAGTCAAATTTGTGACCGAACAAGTTCCCCATAAAGGTAGTCTTATTAAGCTGTCAACAGAACGAGATATTCTCGGTCAGAGAAAACTGGAAGTAAATTGGTGTTTTACCGATCGCGATCGCTACTCGATGACAGAGACGCTGCGACTGTTAACAGAGCGATTTCAAGCATCAGGACTGGGAACTTTTGAATTTGGCAACGATCCGCCAAACTTGGAAACCATGACCGACGCGGCACACCAAATGGGTACTACTCGTATGGGCAATCGTCCTGAAGAGGGTGTTGTTGATACTAATTGTCGGGTTTTTGGTACTGAGAATCTCTATGTTGCTAGTTCGGCAGTATTTCCTACCGGGCCATCCTACTCACCCACTTTTACGATCTTGGCACTGGCACGCCGCCTCGGTCAACATTTACTTCAAAAGGTATTAGTCGAAAAATAAGTCAGTTGATCTGGTTTATCTCGTCAATTATTACCAAAGGGGAGGCCGAGCAGCTGTTTCCCTTTTTTATTATGAAAGATATATTATTAAGTATTATTATTCCTACCTATAATCGTCCTCAGCTTTTACTTCGCGCCGTTAATAGTGCTTTAGCTCAAACTATTGAAGATTTGGAAGTGATTGTGGTAGACGATTGTTCTTCAGAATCGGTTAATTTACCAGAACATCCCCACTTACGAATCATCCGTTTACCTGAAAATAAGGGTGGTTCGGCAGCTAGAAATATTGGAACTCAAGCAGCAAAAGGTCAGTGGGTTACTTTTTTAGATGATGACGATCAATTGTTGCCTCACATGGCAGAAGCATCTTTAAAAGCGTTACATACAAGTTCGCTACCAAAACCTGTAGCAGTAATATCGGGAATTGAAGTTGTTGACGACAATGCTAATCAGATATCAACTCGGATTCCGCCTACTCTACCTCGCGGTTCTCACTATAGCTTAGAAGAGATTGACCCGTCTCAATCTTTTTTCTGCAAACAGACATTAGTTGTCGAGAAAGAAGTGTTACTGGCGATTGGAGGTTTTGATGAGTCTCTTCCTTCACGCATTCATACAGATTTATTTTTAAGGTTAAATCCAGTTTGTTCAATACTGGGTGTGTCGCAAATAGGATATCGGCTATATAAACATAACAATTGGCAAATTTCTTCTGATCCTACTCGAAGACAGGTTGGCTTTAATCGTATTATTGAAAAGCACCACAAAACCTTTCAAGCTCATCCCAAAATGTTTGCCGATTTTTTATACAATCAGGCAATTACATCTTATAAAATCGGTCAAGTTCAAGCAAGTTTAAACAATTTGATTCGGGCGATCGCTGTGTCTCCTCGACATACTTTAGGTCGTATGTTTTATACGATAATTAATTCACTTACAAAAAATTCCTAAAATTATGCTGCTTATCTCAATCACATGAATTTAAAACAAAAAGCATTTGTAGGTTTAGTTTGGTCGATAATTCAAAACTCTGGCAATCAAGTTTTTTCTGTAATTATTTTTGCAGTCTTGGCACGTTTGCTAACCCCAGAAACTTTTGGCTTGATTGCTTTAGCTAATGTTTTTTTGGCTTTTATGCAAATCTTTTTAGATCAGGGATTTACTAAAGCCGTAATTCAACGTCAAGACTTAGAACCCGAACATTTAAATGCAGCTTTTTGGAGTCAGGTAATTAGCGGTTTTTTATTAACAATAACTACTTTTTTAAGTGCTGGTTTGGTTGCTGAATTTTTTCGCCAACCGAAATTAATTCCAATATTACAATATTTATCCTTAATATTTATTATTAACTCTTTAAGTAGAATTCATAACGCATTATTGAGCCGGGAATTTGCTTTTAAAATTATCGCCATGCGATCGCTTTGGGCTACAGTAATCGGCGGTATAGTTGGAATTGTGATGGCTTATAATAACTATGGTGTTTGGAGCTTAGTTTTTTTTAATATTACTTCCGAGCTTGTTGGTTTAGTTGTTATTTGGAAAGCGATTGATTGGCGACCTAAATTGCAATTTTCTCGTCAACATTTCCGAGATTTATATGGCTTTAGTATGTACGTTTTTGCCTTTAAATTTGTTAAATTTTTTGATAAACGTTCTGATAATTTATTAATTGGTTATTTTTTAGGTGAAGTAGCTCTGGGTTATTATGCGATCGCCTATCGTATCTTAGAAGTTATGACTCAATTATTAGTTAAAACGGCTGATAAAGTAGCTTTGCCGACATTTTCTCGACTACAAACGGAACCAGAACGCTTTTGTCAATTATTTTGTCAGACTACTAAGTTTACCAGCCTGATTGCTTTTCCTACTTATTTGGGGGTAATAGTATTTGCGCCTGAACTGATAGTTACTTTATTCGGAGAACAGTGGATACCTGCGACTTTAGCTATGCAAATTTTAGCTCTTGAAGGTATCTTACTCTCAGTTTCTCTATTTCATAAATCGGTATTTGTCTCCATGGGTAAGCCGTCTTGGAGTTTAAAAGTAGTGTTACTTCATGCTACTGCCAATTTAATTGCCTGTTTAATTGCTGTCAAATCGGGCATTGTTGCGGTAGCTGTGGCATATGTAATCAGCAGTTATTTGGTTTTTCCTGTCAGTCAATGGGCGGTCAATAAGTTAATTAAGATTGAATTGACCATTTATTTAAAACAGTTTATCACTCCCGTTGTGAGTTCAGCCATCACCCTGGTAGTAATTTTAACTATCAGGCACTTTTTATTAGATATAATTGCTGCCAAATTATTAATCATAGTGGGCGCGTCAAGCGGAATTTTGGTTTATGCTCTATGTGTCAGAATTTTAGAACCGCCTTTATTTAAACAAGTTTGGCAGTTCATTAAATCGGCAACATTTAATAAGAAACAGGCAATTAATTAAAGATGCTGTAAAACCCTAGCTAATGCTTCCCAAGCTAATTTGGTATCGAGATTACTATCTAAAGGTAGAGGTCTGACTTCTGTACCATCTTGGCGAGGGCGGTATTTTTTTAGCCAGGTGTAGCGATCGCTTAGTCCCCAGGTAATAACTGCAATTACCGCAGGTTGGGTTAAA
>JBHJNX010000214.1:0-10845 GCA_050330335.1 Pleurocapsa sp.
TATGAGCCGTGCGATAACTTATTCCCTGCTGTTTGGCATAGTCACTTAACTTCATATTTGGTATTTTAGACGTTAAGTGACTATATTTGTCTATAATCTTAATGAAGTTTTATAATACAAGGTCGGGAAACCCGATCGCCCCTCTCGGTCAAACTTGATTTGAGGGGCTATTACTCATAACTATTTCTGAAGCTAGAAATTCTACCAACCAGTTTTTGAGATAAAAAGTAGCACGACAATCATCTTCGTTGTAATCTAAAATAGCTTCTAACCACAGGCGATCGCCCGTAGCCAACCAGCGATCGTACCAGCAGACGCAGAGATCTCCACCGGCTGCTTCATCCCGCCAATAAAAACCGATCCAATTAGCTAATGATTTCAAGGAATAACTTTCCACTGGTAAGACTACCGATTCTAGAACTCGTTGGTGCAGATCTACCAAACGGGATAGCAAAGCTTGAGTTAAGTCGTGGGGGGTATGGTAGAGTTTTGCCAGACGGACAATGGTATCTACCTCGTATTCAGAATAATGAAAAATTGGTGCAGTGGGGTAGAGAGAGACGCAATTTAAAAACTGTTGCCAAATAATTGCTTCATCTTCTGGGGTTTCGGCTAAAAAGGCATAAAACTTTTCTGTTTTGTTAATGCGATCTACTAGGACAATTCCCAATAAATAATCGATACCCCTTTCTGGTTCGGCTTCTATATCAAAATAGAATTCAATGTTGGCGGTAGGAATTAAATTTTTAGCTGTTAGATTGTAGTCAGATTTTACTATCGCCCGTCGTTGTAAAATGGCATCTACTTGCTGTTTTAATTGAGAGCCAACTCCATTACCAATGATATTATTTAATTCAGTAGCTGAAGTAGTGGCTAACGTGGCTAAATTAGCTATGCCAATCTCTTTAAGTTGTTCGTAACGTTTGGGAGTTATGCCGGGAATTAAAGATAGATGACGTTCTCGTTTGGCAACATCGTAACAATAACTATACCAATGACAGAGACTGCATCGCTGACGGGAAATAAACACTTCTGGTTTATAACGTTCTGCTAACATTTGCAGACATTCTGCCACAATATTTTGCATATTAGTCAGCCAATAATCTAAGTTAACATCATAATCATTATGAGATTTTAAAATTAAGCGAGAATAATTCGGTATTGTACCTTGAATAGCCCCTAGCATTTGAGCATGAAAGGAAGCAATTAATTTATATTCTGGTTTGGGACGACGACCTAATTTAATATTTATTGGTAGGTATTGCCAATCCCCGAAACGAGATTTTCCTGGCTGTTTGACTAGTAAAGTGGGTGAAGCGATGAAGATGGGATTGTCAAACTCGCGATCGCCTGAAGATAAGACAATTTCTGAGTTGGTAACGGTTTGCCACTGTAGAAAATTTAAACTTAACACTCCACGGCCAATGCAGTCTACTCCTCGTTCCATTAAAGCTATAGTTTGTCTGGCGCACTGTTGCCAATTGCGAATAGATGCTTGGGGTTGAGTTATTAAAAGCGATCGCGATTGTATAACCTTGAGAATGTGTAGCTGATTTTCTTTTTTTAATTTCAGTAAAAAATCTTTTTCTGGATCTTTTTGTTGAGAATTTCCATACACTTCTAAAAAGGTGCGGCGGTTGCAGCGTTTGTAGTTCAGCAATACATTGTCTGTGATTAACATTATCGACTGTCCTCTATCCTTAAAATACAAGGAGACAGAAAGTACGACTGCTTTTTCCTCCGTTGAATCACCGACTCTCGATCTAAATCCCTCCATTCATTAATACACGGAACAAGATGACTTAAGATCGGATAATTAATTCGGTCGAGATATACTAACAAGGATTTTTTACTGACTAGCTTTTATGATTAACAGTTTAGCCAAAATAAATTTGAAAAAACACCGACAACAATTTTTAGGACTTGCCAATAAAACTTATTTTAATTTTGGCGGTCAAGGAACACTACCTCAAGCTGCATTTGAGGCAATTATTGATACTCACAAGTATATCCAACAAGTAGGCCCTTTTTCGACTAAAATTAATGCCTGGTTGAATCATCGGGTAGCATTACTACGAGAAGCACTAGCTACAGAATTAGGTACGACTCCAGAAACTATTACCCTGACAGAAAACGTTACCGCAGGCTGCAATATTGTCTTGTGGGGTATAGATTGGCAACAGGGCGATCGCCTGTTAATGACTGACTGCGAACATCCCGGTGTTATCGCGATCGTCGAGGAAATTTCTCGTCGTTTTGGTGTGGAAGTGGCAATTTGTCCGATTTTAGAAACTCTCAATCAAGGTAATCCCATAAAAGTAATAGCCGATAATTTGACCCCCAAGACTAAGTTAGTGGTTTTGAGTCATTTATTATGGAATACGGGACAAGTATTACCCTTAAAAGAAATTAACGAAGTTTGTCACAATTATCAGGCTAACCAACCAATTAGAGTATTGGTGGATGCGGCACAGTCTGTAGGGTGTATACCTTTAAATTTGCCAGAATTAGCCGTAGATTACTATGCCTTTACAGGACATAAATGGTTATGCGGCCCTGCGGGAGTTGGGGGTTTATACGTCAGTCCAGAAGCCTTTGAAGAATTACATCCCACTTTTATCGGTTGGCGCAGTATTGAAATCGACAGTCAGGGAAAACCCCAAGCCTGGCAAACAAATGGCAAGAAGTTTGAAGTAGCTACGGGGGCATATCCAGAGTATGAAGGTTTAAGAATTGCGATCGCCACTCACCAAGAATGGGGAACAAAACAAGAACGCTATCAAACTATTTGCGAATTAAGTAAATATCTCTGGGAAAAACTCAATGGAATTGATGGAGTTCATTGCCTCAAACATACTCCCCCAGAAGCAGGATTGGTATCTTTTCAAGTATCAAATATCGACCACGCAGAATTAGTTAATTCTTTAGAAAAACAAGGATTTTTACTCAGAACTATCGCCGACCCTGATTGTATTCGTGCTTGCGTTCATTATCTAACTTTAAAGGAAGAAATTGATAGTTTAGTGGCTGTTTTAGAAAATGAAATAGCAAGTAGCAAGTAACGATTAATAACTGATGACTGCTTCGTTCTCGGTAACTAATTTTGTAATCAAAAGAAAATTTAAAACTTGTTAAAAATCATCAAAAAAGCTCTTATAGAACATTCTTGTAAGGCAAATTTTGATTATCTAACTTTATAAGGTTTAGAACCATAATCAAAGAAATCTATGCAGAAATCTCAATATTCTATTCCAGAGCCACAAATTAATTATGCCGATTGTCAACAATATTTTTTAAAAAAAGTCAAGCCATTAATCAAAAAAATTTACGAAGACCCAGAAATAGTTGACAGATTAACAGAACAAATCTTTTCTTTATTGCAGGAACACTTTGCTGATGCGATCGCCGAAAATTTAAACAAATGGAGTCAGAATGATGTCATTATGATTACCTACGGTGATAGTATCTGCACCCCAAACGAAAAACCCTTAGTCACTCTCGATCGCCTTTTAGAATATTTACAAGATACAATTACGGGAGTTCATATCTTACCTTTTTGTCCCTACAGTTCTGATGATGGATTTTCTGTAATTGATTATTTGCAAGTCAATCCTGAATTGGGAGATTGGCCAGATATCAGCGCGATCGCCCAAAAGTTCGATTTGATGGCGGATTTAGTTCTCAATCACATTTCTAGTAAAAGTGTTTGGTTTGAGCAATTCAAACAGGTAATTAAACCAGGCTGTGACTATTTTATTGAAGTAGATCCAGCAACCGATTTATCAGAGGTAGTTCGTCCACGCAGTACACCCTTACTGGTAGAAGTGGATACCAATCGGGGCAAAAAATATGTCTGGGCTACTTTTAGTGCCGATCAGGTAGATCTTAACTATAGCAATCCCGATGTTTTAATCGAAGTTATTAAAGTTATTTTGTTTTATATTCAAAAAGGTGCAAAATATATTCGCCTCGATGCTGTGGGTTTTTTGTGGAAGTGTATCGGTACTCCCTGCATTCATCTACCCCAAACCCATGCGCTGATTAAGTTGTTTCGGGAAATCGCCCAAATGTTAAATCCCGATGTGGCTATAATTACCGAAACCAATGTTCCCAATCGAGAAAATCTCAGTTATTTTGGCAACCGCGACGAAGCGCACCTGATTTATAATTTTAGCTTACCTCCTTTAATGATCAATGCTCTATTACAGGGAAAGTCAGATCACTTAAAAACCTGGATGATGAGTATGCCTCCCGCCCCGATGGGTTGTGCTTATTTTAATTTTACTGCTTCCCACGATGGTATTGGTTTGCGTCCTACTGAAGGACTGTTATCTGACGATGAATATCAAACCATGCTGAAGATGATGCAGCAGTTTGGTGGCAAAATTAGTATGAGGAAAAAGCCTGATGGCACGGAAAGCCCTTATGAAATGAATATTTCTCTGTTTGACGCTATGAAGGGAACTGCTAAAGGGGAAGATGAGTGGCAGATCGAGCGGTTTCTCTGCTCTCAAACTATCATGATGGCTTTAGAAGGAATTCCCGCTTTTTATATTCACAGTTTTTTGGCAACTTCTAATGATTATGCAGGAGTAACTAAAACGGGACACAATCGCTCGATCAATCGCTATAAATGGAACTACGAAGAACTAGAGGCAAAACTCAACGATCCTACTTCTGCACCAGCCATAGTCATGCAAGAAATGTCCAGACGCATTCAGATTCGCCGCCGCCAACCAGCTTTTCATCCCAATGCCACCCAGTACACCTTACATCCCCTAAATAAATCTCTATTTGCTTTCTGGCGACAGAGTATCTATCGCGATCAGAGTATTTTTTGTATTAATAATTTGAGCGATCGCCCTCAAGAACTTCAACTTTCTGACATTAATTTAATTTGCATAGATCCTTGGCACGATCTCCTTGGCGGTGAAGTTATTGAAGATATTACTGACTGTTTTGTCCTCCAGCCTTATCAATGCGCTTGGATTACTAATCAGGAGTTTTAAGATTAATCAATAAGGGCGAAAAACCATTCGCCCTTACATTTTGAATAGGTCAAAAAACTGATTGAATTGCATTTACATTCTGGCTAAAGCAGAAATTTTAGATAACATCTCTGGTTTTAAACCTTGTAAATCTTCGAGATGTAACCATCCTTCTTTAACTAGTCTGGCAAAATCAAATACGACAGTAGAACAATTGTAGGTATACTTGCCATCTATTTCATATCTTTTAGTACTCAATAAATCGTGTAAGTACCACAAATCTTCTAGTTCTGTAATTGATTGAGCGCGATCGCGAACGTTAATAACTAAAGTAGAAATTTCTCGCTCGTAAGCTTTTTGTAAAGCTTGCTGGGCTATTTTTTCCTCCGTTGCAGACAATTGCTTTTTACTGACTTCTAACATTAATAACGAATTTTAATTGAATATATTTATCTTATTAATTAAAATCCTAGCATCAAAACCAAAATAAAAACAGCCAACCGCTAAAAACACCAAGCGATCGGCTTACTTTGAGAAAATTGTTGTTGACTTTAGAGTGCTAATTAAGCAAATGCAGTTAGGATTGAAACTTACATTAAACCCAATTGACTGAGAATACCTTGTCCAGTCAACAATTCAGTGGCAACTGCAATTACAAAACCGAGCATTGCCAAACGACCATTCCAAGTCTCTGCAAATTGAGTAAAACCGAATTTGTTTTCTTGATTTTCCATGGGTAAATACCTCAAAATTATTGCAAATAATTCTTATCTAATTCTAGCCTATGTAAATTTTAATTGCAATTATTTGACAAACTAGCGAGCTAAGTTAAGTAACTCTTTGGGAGATGCTAACAGGTCGATTGCCACAAAGAAAATTTTATTGTCTGAATTGAGTAAAAATCTCCAGGATACATTCATCCCTACACCGGCACCAAACCAAGGAGTTTGAACTTGGCCTGTTACTTTAATCTGAGTGTAACCATCCTCGGCAGGTTCGGTAACACCGCGTTCTGGAGCTAGTTTGAGGTTGGAACATTCTTCTTTGAAAAATTTCAGTATCCCATCTTTACCGACAATTGGTCTTTTAAAAGGAGGCTGCAATGCACCATCTTCAGCAAATAGTTTAATTAACTCGTCAAAATCGTTAGCATTTAACAAGTTCATGTAACTCAAAACAGTGGGATTGGTTACACCAGCAATAGCCACTTGAGTTCGCTTAGACATTTCCGTAGGAGGCGCAACGGGTTCGCTAACTCTAGTAAAGTTACTCATCTTGGAAGGATCGAATCCCATATCTACTACTGTGTTTCGTAATACCGTAATTTGTTGACCGGCATCCATTCCTATCAAAGTCTGTAATACTGCATTGGCATTAGCTGAAAGTTTATATCCTTCAGGAATAGGAGCAACTATTCCCTGTTCCATCCATTCTCCCAAGCGATACCAAAAACCCAACTTGATGTTAACAGTCCAAGTAGCATAAGTACGACAAATTGGTGTATCTGCACGGTTAGCCAAATCGCACATTACCTGAGATTGTTCCTGGAAACTCATCTGCTTGATTTCGTTAAGAGTCGGTTCGGCAAATTGCATATTTGCAGCCCCCGGAGCGGCAACGGTAATAGTTTTACCCATTTCCAGATAAGCAAACCAAATCCATGCTAGTTGATCTTCGGTACTTAGCTGATTGAATCGAGCTATTAGAGCGGGTACAGCATCAGCAGATAAGGTATTGGGGAATATGTTGCGTGCTGAGTCAATAGTAAATGGCATAGATGATCTTCCAATAAGTTATCGTGCAATTAATAAAAAACGTTTCTGAACCACAGAATGCAGTTATCATAGTTACCGTCGTCAAAGCAGTTTAACGGTGAATTAAAACGTTACTCTTATTGTAAACATATACTGAATAAAATTAACTTTTTTGACAATAAAAGTTTTTTATATTTACATAGTTTATTTTCTATGATATAAGAACCATGATGACTTCAAAATAGCCCACAGCAGCGCAGGAAGTAAGAAATTAAAAAATAAGGAATAGGGTATAGGCAAGAAGGCATGATACCTACTACCTAATACCCATTCAATTACGACGAGCGGATATTCAGTAAAATTTGCTTTAATATCCACTTTTGGTTAACTTCTACTTAAGCAGCAGCCAAATTTTTAGCTACAAAATCCCAATTGACCAATTTACCCAGAAAATCATCGATATAAGCGGGACGTTTATTTTGATAATCGAGATAGTAAGCGTGTTCCCAGACATCCATAGTTAACAAGGGGGTTTGTCCGCTAGTTAGGGGATTATCTGCGTTGAGGGTTTTGGTGACTTTCAGGGTGTCGCCGTCTAAAACCAACCAAGCCCAACCGCTACCAAATTGAGTCGCCCCGGCATTTTTAAATTCTTCGACAAACTTCGCAAAACTACCAAAATCAGCCTCAATTTTTTTGGCTAATTCTCCTGTAGGAGTGCCTCCACCGTTGGGTTTCATACATTGCCAATAAAAACTATGATTCCAAGCTTGCGCGGCATTATTAAACAATCCAGTTTTGCTAGCATCAGAGGCGATCGCTTTGATGACTTCTTCAATAGGTTTGCTATCTAATTCTGTTCCTTTAACTGCATCATTGTATTTACCAACATAGGCAGCATGATGTTTATCATGATGAAATTCTAAGGTGCTTTTAGAAATTGATGGTTCTAGTGCCGTGTAATCGTAAGGAAGAGATGGTAATTCGTAAGCCATTGTGATTCGTTCTCCTCTCGCTATAAAAAAAATTACTTTACCAAAAAATCGGGAATTTTGCTTTCTGTTATTGGAGTGATTGGCAGCACGTAACAGATTTTGAGTTTATTCCCCAAGTAGCCGACTGAAAAGCAACAATTTAAATTTCCAGTCTTTTAGTATTGTCACAGAGACTCCACTTGAAAACAAGGGTTTAACGGTGACTTCGTGATAGTAGCGTAGTTTAGATAAATAAAAAAATACCTATCCGGGGGATGGGGAATAGGTTGGTCTGAGAGAAAACAAGCTGAAGCTAACCCCGCTTATTTTTTGATGGTACAGATTAAGAGTAGAAGGAGTTCTATTGATATTTGATATTTGAGTGGAGTTACCTATCAAAAATAGTGACTACTACCAATAATAGCGATCGCCTGATTGATAGAATTGCAATCTTCCTGCACCTAAATACAAACCAACAGGTTTGTCTCCTGTAGGAAATGCGGTTAAGCCAAATAAATACACGCCACCGAAATCTGGATTTTGTTTCGGTTGCAGTCTAATTGTCAGTTGTGAGTCTGGAGGTACTGGCTGGTCAAAAGTTACTGCGATCGCCTTAGTATTTTCATCTTGAGAAACTTGTAATTTTAATTCTTCTTGTCGATCGCTATGAGTGCCAAAAAAAGCTTTAGTTCTATCTAAATTCAAAGTAATAGTACTTAATTATTCTTGCTAACTATATATCATTTAATTATTAAAACTACTATCAAAGAGTAATAAACCCGACTGAAGAAGGGTATTGACTTTTTATAAACTTGGGGCGCGAAAATTTTTAAATTAGGGGTTGACAGAAAGTAATCGCTCATTTTAAAATTATACTCATAATGGGAATATTTGCGCTTGTAGCTGAGAGTCATGCCTCCCATTATGGAAATTTATTTTTTAATTAAACCACAGAAACGATCGCCTGTCAATAAAATTGAATTTTTTTGGCGATCGCCCTTTAAAAAAATACCAGAGTATAATAATATCTTAGCGCATATTAGTCTGATAGGCAGTAAAATTACTCAGATAGTGGGAAGTTTCTGGAGATAACTGTAGCAATGACGACTGCAACCAAACCCCATCAAAGCGATCGCCTTAAAAATAAAGTTTCAGAGCGCAAGTTTCGCCGTAATCCTCTATTGTGGTTTATTTTAGCTTCCTTGTTAGTTCATGGCATGGGCTTCATTGGGTTGGTTTGGCTCAAGCGATCGCCAATCGTAGTACAAGAAGATACCAATCCTGCACCAATTGATTTTATTGTACTTCCTCCAGAAACCTCTACTACTGAAGAACCCAATAAAACCGCTACTAATTCTCTTCCTCCAGGAGAAACCCAATCTAGCAAAGAAATTGAGCCGCCACCTAAACCACCAACCCCTACTCAGCCAGAAACTCCTGCTCAAGCTGTACCCAAACCCGCACCACAACCCCCATCCCCTCCTATAACCGAATTCCAACCAGTTACGCCTCCGCCAGTTACAGACAAGCAAAACAATTCCGAAATTTTGTCGGGTTCAGATCCAGCTATAGAAACCACTCAGACACCTGAAGCGGAAAAACCGCCAGCTAATGATAGCCAGTCTCAAGATTTAGTTGAAGCCAACCAAACACCTTCAACACCTGAAGCGGAAAAACCGCCAAGCCAAGTTACTCAACCTGACGATACTCCTGTTGCTACTCGGTTACCACCAAAACCCACAATTCCTCCAACTACGCCTAATGCAACTCCACCCACAGATTCTGGTGCAGCTAGTTTATTGGGGGGGAAAATCGAACGCTCTTTAGAAGAAGATAAAGGAGATTCTTTTTTCGATATACAAGCCGATGCCAATCAGCAAGCATATAATCCGGCTTTGTTGAATGAACAACAAAATATTGATATGCGTAAATACTTTTCAGAAGTTCAACGAAGAGTTAGAGGTAATTGGAATCCTAAATTTGCGATGGAAGAATACACTACGGTACTCAACTTTAGCATTCAAAGTAATGGTCAAATTACTGGCTTACAAGTCTTTCAAACATCGGGAAATCCAAATGTAGACCGGGAAGCCTTAGAAGCGATTCAAAATTCTGGTCCTTTTCCTCCTTTACCCGCCAGCTTTCCTTTAGATAGCGTAAATATTGGATTTAACTTTAATATTTATCTTTATTAAATAAACTATTAAGATGCAAGCTTTGCACTCCTGCTCTTTGTTCCTTGTCTCCTTATTAAATTCATGGAAGTCATAACTCAATTTTTTAAAAATGGTGGCGTGGTAATGTATCCCTTGCTGGGATTATCGATTCTTGCTCTAGCAATGATTCTAGAGCGGACTCTGTTTTGGCTGCAAATTTCCCGCAAACAGGAAAAAATTATCAAGAAAACTCTCTCTTTATATAAAGAAGATATAGAAGCGGCCGGATTGTTGTTGAAGCGCAACTTAGAATTACCTATAGCGCGGATGTTTTTAGTCGCTTTATCTGTAGAGCGATCAACACCACAAAAGTTTAAACTAGCTTTAGAAAGCGCGGCACAGGCGGAAATTCCTGTACTGAAAAGATATAGCAATGCTTTTGAAACTATAATTAGCATCTCACCTTTGTTGGGTTTATTGGGAACTGTTTTAGGTTTAATTACTTCTCTAGCTTCCTTGCGGCTTGGCGATATCGGCTCGTCTCAAGCTTCAGGTGTAACCGCAGGTATTGGGGAAGCGTTGACTTCTACTGCGGCAGGTTTGGTAATTGCTATTTTTACCCTGTTTTTTGCCAGTATGTTTCGCGGATTATATTTACACCAATTGGCTTTAATGCAAGAAGTTGGCGGACAGTTGGAACTAATACATTTAGATAAATACGAACAACAAAAAGGAGTTTACGATGCGATTGCCTAACGAGCCAGATTTACCCCCTAGCATTAACATCGTGCCGATGATCGATGTGATTTTTGCAATTTTAGTTTTTTTTATTGTTTCTAGTTTATATTTGACTCGCTCTGAAGGTTTACCAGTCAATCTTCCCCGTGCCAAAACTGCCGAAGTCCAACAAACTAAACAAATTACTGTCACAATAGACCGCGATGGTAAATTATCTTTAGATAGCCAAGCCGCA
>JBHJNX010000215.1:0-23232 GCA_050330335.1 Pleurocapsa sp.
TATCTCGAACAGTTAGAAACTTTAGAAGTTAAAGCCAACTTAGTCACCCCAATCTTGAATGAAGGAAAGTTATTTGGTTTGCTAGTGGCACATCAATGTAGTCAACCTCGTAACTGGCAAGATTATGAAATTCGCTGGGTGACACAGATTGCTACTCAGGTGGGTTTTGCTTTAGATAATGCCACACTGCTCAAAAAATTAAAAAATGATGGTCTGCCAACCCAACTATTGAATAATTTTAGTCTCAGTCTTAGTGAAAGAGTCAACAGATCGCAACTCCTAAAAATTGCTGTCGAACAAGCTCGTAAAATCATTAAACTTGATCGCGTAATTGTCTATCAGTTTGACGATCGTCTTTATGGCAACATAGTAGCAGAATCAGTAGTTCCTGGTTATCCCAGAGCTTTGAATTCTCAGATTAAAGACCCCTGTTTTGCCAGAGAATATGGTGAAAAATATCGTCAGGGTAGAATTAAAGCGATCGCCGATATCGATCGGGCTAATCTAACTAGCTGCCATTTAGAACAGCTTGAATCTCTTGCCGTTCGAGCTAGTATTATAGTACCAATTTTACAAGACGAGCAGTTGTTTGGTTTACTTATCGGACATCAGTGCCAACAGCCCCGTCTCTGGGAGCAGTCAGAAATAGATTTGTTCGCTCAACTAGCTCTGCAATTGGGTTTGGCTTTAGACCGAGTTAATTTAAAAGAAGCTCTTCAAAGAAATAAATTTAATTCTAGAGAGACAATTCCCAAATCAAACAAGACTCCAATAGAAAACGAAGTTCTTGCTGCTCAAAAAGCGATTGCTGAAGTGACGGAAAAAGTTGAGATGTTAAATCAGTCTCACCAAAATCTTCACCAAACAATCGATCTGATCGACGATCTCAAAGAAAACTTCCATCCTCCAAGAACGCTAGCCCAGTTACCAATGAGAGATATCATCATCGAACCTAATGAGATAACCTTAAATTCAATAAACAACTATAATTCAGAACTAGATTTAGTTACGGGACAACTTGTCAAACAAGACGAATCAGAACCAAGTTTGCTGTTAATGAATCAATTTGTGAGAGAGATTACCAATTTATCGGCTCAAATTTCACAGCAATCTTTATTCGTCACAAAATCCTTTCAAAAGCTAGCTGCATTTGCCAAACAGCTATCAGAAAGAAAAGAGTTTTAAACGTAAAATTCAGAAGCAACTAATCAAGAGGAATAAAACCGGTTTTGGAGATTAGTTTTTGACCTTGGGGTGTAAGTAAGAAATTGGCATAGACCTGACCGATTGCTGACTCGTCCCCTTCATTCTGTAAAAAAACCACATACAGATAATGAGTTAAAGGATATTCGGCAGTACGCAGTGCCTCAAAGTTTGCTCGATTGCGTTGTCTCGGACAATCAGTAGCAGGTACTAGAGGCTTTTGATAGGGGGCTACTAGGTTATCTTGGCTCATACCCAGAGGTAATAGTTTGACAGTACATTGGGCAACTATTGCTGCCGTAGAATCATAGTAAATTCCCCCAGGATTATTTGCTAGTTGACGAAGGGCTTGAGTCGTTGTAGGTATAAATTCTACATTTGAACCAAATTGTTGGTTCTGAAGAACCTTCTGCTTAAAAATATCCACCATATCCCCAGTCCTAGCAGGACGAGAATAGACAGTAATCGGCAAATTTGAACCGCCTATCTCTTGCCAATTAGAAATTTTTCCCGCGTAGATTGCTTGGAGTTGTTCGAGAGTTAAGCCAGGAATATCGAGCTTAGGATGAACGGCAACAGCTATACTATCCACAGCTACAGGTATTTGTTTGAACTTTAAACCTTTTCGTTTGGCTAGTTCGTATTCTTTTTTACTTAGAGGAGAAGAAGACTGGACAAAATCTATCTGATTCTGAAGTAGCATTCTGATTCCCGCACTAGAGCCTGGTGGCTCATTTGGTGACTGAACATAGCGCAACTGTATTTCAGGTCGTTCTGACTGAATTACCGAATCTACTGCTAAACGTAAAGAAGCCCAAGCAGTGCTACCACCATAATTAAAGACTCCAGTAGTTACATTTGGCACGCGAGCAAAATCAGGAATATTTTGGCCGTTTGACCCAGTTTGAATTTTAGGTCGGGACAGTTGCCAAATTCCTTTACCGATCGCTCCTGCCGACCATAATAAGCTTACAGAAGCCACTATAGCCACAGTCGTGAAAATCAGTTTGTTTTTACTAAGTTTTTCCATAAAAATATAGACTTCGATCGATCTTGCCAATCTAGATTAAGCTATATGTAATAAATATTTAAGTAATTACACTGAAATAAAATAATATTTGAAAAACTTTTACTTTGATTGACAAAATTTTATCAAACATTATGAATTAATCTTTTCGTTTAAAATTATCGATTAATTAAAACTCCTTATGATTCAAGCTCTCGATTTAGAACAAAGAACCGATCGCCAGCTCCTAGAATTTTTCCAAGTAACAGTTGAAACAACCAGAAAGATTTTGAGATGCGATCGCGTAATCATCTACAGTGCGGGTAATTTGCCTAACGCTTTAGTATTAGCAGACTCGGTTGATACCAAATACCCTTCAATTTTAGAAACGACAATTAAAGACCCTTTTTTAACAGGGGAACAATTAGAAATGTACTGCTATGACTTGCCAGTAGTCATAGATGACATCGAGTGCGCAGATATCAACAAAACAGATTTAGAAGACTTAGAAAAACTTGGTGTTAAAAGTATTGCGATCGCACCTATTACTGTAGAAAATAATCTCTTAGCTTTTTTAGTCGCCCATCAATATTCCCAGCCTCAACCCTGGCATTCTCAAGCAGTCGATTTGTTGATCGAGAAAGCAAACACGATAAGTTTAGCTCTGGCAAACATTGCTAAGGATGAAAATTCAGCCAGTTTCAACTCAACCAAACAGACAGCAGAAAATTCTTTCACCATGAAACAAGAACAAAACGGTAATGACATTCACTCTATTGAGCAAAAAACCAAAATTCAGGAGAATACAAATAAATCATTGTCGGATGTCGTTGACAAAATAACTAATGAAAAAAAACCAGAAGACGTTCTCAACACGACAGTTGAAGAAGTACGTCATCTACTAAAATGCGATCGCGTAGTGGTTTACAGTCTCAATGAAGATAGTTACGGCTTAGTAATGGCTGAATCTGTTGCACCTCAATGGACTAGGGCATTAGGAAAAATTATCGACGATCCCTGTTTTGCGGCTAGATATCTAGAGAAATACAGCCAAGGTCGCGTCCGTGCCTGGGATAACGTTTATTGTGAAGATGCTACTCCCTGTTATCTCGAACAATTAGAAGTTTTAGAAGTAAAAGCTAAGGTAGTTGCCCCCATCATCCGAGAAAATCAACTATTTGGTTTATTAATCGCTCATCAATGCTCTGATGCTCGCCATTGGCAAGAACAAGAGGTTATTTGGATCACTGAAATCGCCAGTCAAATAGGTATTATGCTCGAATACACGGAAAAGTTTGCTGCAACCGAAAGAGAAAAACGAGAATTATCAGCCTCCAGTGAAAACAAATGGAATCAATGTTTTACTGATGCGATTCAATATATTCGGCAATCTATAAATAAAGAAGATATTTTAAAAGCCAGTGTAAAAGAAGTAAGGCGGGTTTTAGAATGCGATCGCGTGGTAGTTTACAGTATGAATTCGGACGATTGTGGCACAATTGTCGCTGAATCTGTAGCGGCTGGTTGGACGAGAGCGCAAGGGAAAGTAATTGACGATCCTTGCTTTAAAGCCAGATATATCGATAATTATCGCAACGGGAGAGTTAGAGCCTGGAGCAATATTTACGAATCCGGTTTGACCAAATGCTACATCGAGCAATTAGAAGAATTAGAAGTTAAAGCTAACCTAGTAACCCCAATTATTAACGAAGGCAATTTATTTGGCTTATTAGTGGCTCACCAATGCTCTGAATTTCGTAATTGGCAGCAGCCTGAAATACGTTGGGTTGCTCAAGTTGCCACTCAGGTTGGTTTTGCTTTAGATAATGCCAAATTACTAGCCGATGCCAAACAGTTGCAGTATCAGTTAGAAAATGAAACCAAACTAACCAAGTATTTTACCGATGCCACTCGATATATCCGAGAATCTCTACAGCAAGAAGATATTCTGGAAATTAGCGTCGAAGAAATCAGAAGAGTTTTAAATTGCGATCGCGTGATAATTTATAGTATGAAACAGGATGATTATGGCAAAATTATAGCCGAGTCTGTTGCGGTGGGATGGACTAGATCTCTTGGTAGAGTAATTAACGATCCTTGTTTTAAAGTTAGATACATTGAACATTATCGTAGTGGTAGAGTTCGGGCTTGGGGCAACATTTACGAGTCAGGGTTGACACAGTGTTACATCGAGCAGCTAGAACAGCTAGAGGTTAAGGCTAATTTAGCCGTCCCAATTATTAGTGAAGGCAAACTATTTGGTTTATTATTTGCTCACCAATGTTCTGATTTTCGTGATTGGCAGCAGCCGGAAATTCGTTGGGTAACTCAAGTTGCCACTCAGGTTGGTTTTGCCCTCGACAATGCCGAACTATTAGCCGATGCCAAACATCTAAAACAGCAGATAAAAGACGAAAGTAAATGGACTGAATATTTCACCGATGTCATCCAACACATTCGCCAATCCCTAAAAACCGAAGATATCCTTAAAGCCAGCGTCAGAGAAGTACGCCGTATCTTAGAATGCGATCGCGTGGTGGTTTACAGCATGAATTCCGACAATCGTGGTGCGATCGTTGCCGAATCTGTAGTCCCTGGCTGGACGAGAGCCAAGGGTAGAGTGATTAATGACCCTTGTTTTGAAGCTAAATATCTCGATATGTACCGCAATGGCAGAGTTAGGGCATGGAGCAACATTTACGAAGCAGGCATGACTAAATGTTACATCGAGCAGCTAGAAACTCTAGAGGTCAAAGCTAATCTTGTAACCCCAATTATCAATGAAGGCAAGTTATTTGGGTTGCTAGTGGCACATCAGTGTTCGGATTTTCGTAATTGGCAGCAGCCTGAAATACGTTGGGTTGCTCAAGTTGCCACACAAGTAGGTTTTGCTCTCGATAATGCCAAACTGCTAGAACAGCTTCAAGAATCTAATCAAACAAATAACCAGATATCTCATCAGCAGCACGAACAGACAGAAGCTCTCAAACATCAGGTAGTCGAGATACTTGTAGATAATGGAAATGCCTATCAAACTCTTTCTCAAGAAGTCATGCGTCAATCTGAGACTACAATTAATGTTCTCAATCAAATTCAAAAGGTTGCTGATTCATTCAATGGTATAGCTTTAAGCGTGCAGCAGGTTAAATTCCAAGAACAACAAAATGACCTAGCAGTTCAAGATACTCAAGAAAGTTTAGAACGTGCTGTCAATAATCTTTCCCAGATTCAACACACAGTCCAAAGTGCCGCAGTTGGATTTGACAACCTCAGTCATTCTTCCCAAAAGCTTTTGGAAACTGTTAACAAAATTAGAGATGTGAGTAAGCAAATAGTTCAACAATCGATGAACATAACTAGAACTGTAAATCGCAGTCAGATTGAAGCAAGTAGTCAAAATTCGGTTATGGATTTATCTGATACTATTTTTTCTTTGATGCAGCAACTATATGAAGCCTCTGCTTTAGTCGAACCTTTATTTGCCAATATTCAGACGGAGGTAAGAGAAAAGACGCTTACCCTTGATTTGGGAACACAACAATTAATTAATGGCTTGGGAGAGTTTCAGGTAATTCGCCAAAAGCTGAATCGAGTTGTTACCTTGCACGACAAAATGAATAATCTGATGGAAAATATTGCCAAATCAGTAGAAAATCAGACACAAAGTTCGGCATTTGCCAAAGATTCCGTTCAAGAGGTAGCCAGCATCGCCGAGCGGATTTCTGAACAATCTATGACCATCACTCAATCTTTCAATCAATTGGTAGCATTAGTACAAAAACTCTAGCTAAAATTCAGAGTGCCAAAAAATTTAAGTCTAAAACTTATAAACAGAAAGTGGGCATTACCCACCTGCGATTAATCTCGTAATTTACAATTATTTACAGCAATGTTAAAGTGGAGATAGTAGCAGTTAGACAAATCTTTTTCAACATAATGATAGTCCAATTTTTTAGTTGACCTATTTATCATTCCCAAAAGATCGAACAAAATATCAATAATATTGCAATAACTTTTTTAGGTACTTCAAATAAAAAGTAGAGTGGGCAATGCCCACCTTAAAATTAATAATGCAATTTATACATCTATCTACAACCCAAAGAATCGCGGGTATCCACACCAGTTTTAGAATTAACTCCAGAGGCATTTTCACACAGTTGTTGAGTTTGCCATTTTTCTAAAACCGCAAAAGTAAAATCTGCGCCTTTAATTTTTGCACCTTTAAAAGTAGAAAAAGACAAAATAGTTTCTTGAAAAATAGCATCGGTTAAATCCGCACCATCAAAATTAGTCAGATAAGCAAATCCATAGCTAAAATCAGCCCCTTGCAAATTGGCATTTGCTAAATTAGAAGCATTAAACACCGCGCCTCTAAGATCTGCATTGCTAAAATCAGCCCCTTCGAGATCCACCTTCGCAAAATCTACAGTTTGTAAAGTTTTGCCCGAAAAATTCTTATCCTTAAAATCGGCTGCATTAAAAGTAGAAGGAGTAACGGACGAAGAACTAGCTGCTTGAACAGGTAGAGGAAAAATTAATAAAATTAACAGCAACAAAAATGCACCTAGTCGGAGAAAATACTTCATGAGAAACTTATGTTTGAGTAAATCTAGTTTAATAGAATACAACGTTTTATTTTAAATCTTCTCTTGTCCCCAAAGCGAGGGATTTAGACTTATTATCCTAAAACCAATGGTACAATTCAGCGACACAGATTTAAATTTTTCCAGCTTATTACAACAACTTTTAGACCGACAATCTCTATCTCAAACTCAAGCATCTCAGTTGATGACAGGATGGTTGACTGAATCAATTCCACCAGTATTATCGGGAGCAATTTTAGCTGCCATTCAAGCCAAAGGTGTTTCTGCTAGGGAATTAGCAGGAATGGCCCAGATTTTAAAATCTCAATCCCTGCAACAGCAAACTATTGAATACGAACTTCCCGTAATCGACACTTGCGGTACTGGGGGAGATGGTGCTTCTACGTTTAATATTTCTACGGCGGTAGCATTTGTAGCAGCAGCTACTGGGGTTAAAGTTGCCAAACACGGCAATCGTTCGGCATCTAGTAAAGTTGGTTCGGCAGATGTTTTAGAATATTTGGGGATAAAATTAACTGCACCTTCGGAAATAGTACGAGCAGCATTAACAGAAGTGGGAATTACTTTTCTGTTTGCTCCCGGTTGGCATCCTGCTATGAAAAGTGTTGTACCTTTAAGACGTACCTTAAAAGTTAGAACAGTATTTAATTTATTAGGGCCTTTAGTCAATCCTCTCTGTCCTACAGGTCAGGTAATTGGAGTTTATGACTCTGCTTTTATCGCCCCTATGGCAGAAGCTCTCAGCATACTCGGTACACCTAAAGCTATAGTGTTACACGGTCGAGAAAAGTTAGATGAGGCAGGATTGGGAAATGCTACAGATCTGGCTATGTTAAGTGATGGCAAGGTTGCTCATAGTGTAATTAATCCCTCAGAATTAGGTTTAAATCCCGCACCTATTTCAGCATTAAAAGGAGGCGATGTAGAAGAGAATGCCTCTATTTTGCGTGATGTGCTTCAAGGAAAAGGTACTCAAGCACAACAAGAAGCGGTGGCTTTAAATGCTTCTTTAGCTTTGCAGGTTGGCGAAGTCGTACCGATTGGCGAACATCTCCAGGGAATTAAAAAAGCGAAGGAAATCTTGGCTAGTGGTGCGGGATGGTCGAAATTAGAAGAGTTGGTGGAATTCTTGGGAATTAAATTATTCTAAAACGAGAGTTTGGCGATCGCATTGCACTAGGAGGCAAGGCAATGCCTTGCACCTAACTAATCATCGAGTGAGTTACTGTTTATGGTGTTTTTGAATCCACAGAGATGTACAGGGGATTTTGCTCTTATCGCATCGATGGGAGTATTTACTAGCTACCTCAGTAACTTCTTGTAATAAGCCTTGACTCAATGTAGTCGGCTCTAATCCCAAATCCAAGAAACGCTGATTTTTAACGAATAGTTCATTTTCAGGGGCTTCATTACGAGGGTTTTCCAGGTAAGCGACTTCTACGCCAGTCATTTCTGACACCATTTTCGCTAAATCTCTAACTCGATGAGTTTCGGTCATCTGGTTGAGAATTCTCACTCTTTCTCCTTTTTCTGGAGGATTTTTGATCGCCAGTTGTACGCAGCGCACGGTATCTTTAATATGAATAAATGCTCTAGTTTGTCCTCCCGTACCATGTACGGTTAGAGGATAGCCAATAGCGGCTTGCATCAAGAAACGATTGAGAACTGTACCGTAGTCACCATCGTAATCAAAGCGATTGATTAACTTTTCATCCATCAACGTTTCAGGAGTATTTGTTCCCCAGACTATTCCCTGATGTAAATCGGTGACTCGAATATCGTCATTTTTGTTGTAGTAGAAGAAAAATAACTGGTCTTGGGTTTTGGTCATGTGATAGACACTACCAGGGTTAGCAGGATAAAGAATTTCTTGCTGAATGCGATCGCCACTATCGGTTACTACTTCTACGTCTAAATAGCCTTCAGGAATTTTCATCCCTGCCGTACCATAACCATAAACTCCCATCGTTCCTAAGTGAACTAAATGAATATCTAAACCCGATTCGACAATGGCACAAAGTATATTATTTGTAGCATTGAGATTATTATTAACTGTATATCGTTTATGTTTAGAAGACTTCATCGAATAAGGGGCTGCTCGTTGTTCAGCAAAGTGAACTATAGAATCGGGTCTTTCCCTGAGAATTAAATTCAATAGACGGTCGTATTCTTCAGCAATATCGATATTGTAAAATTTAATTTCTTTTCCGGTAAGTTGTTTCCAAGTTTGCAGTCTGACTCCGATGGGAGAGATGGGAGTCAGAGAGCTTACTTCTAACTCGTTGTCTATATTGCGCCGAGAAAGATTATCGACAATAATTACTTCAAAGCCTTGATTGGAAAGGTGTAAAGAGGTAGGCCAGCCACAAAAGCCGTCTCCTCCGAGAATGATAACTTTCATATCTTGCCCCTGTTAAAAATCATAATGGAACGATTTAATTCTTCTAGAAAATCGTTATTTGTAACCTAGATTATTTAACCAGAATTTCTGCCTCTATTATTTATTTTCTGATTTCTAGCTTTAAAACTAGGCGATCGCTTGTTTCTTAAGACAACCGCTGATAGTTTACTTGGTATCTAAATACAGTTGCTGGGGAGGATTAATTATCCATAAATCTAGAGAAGATCTATTTCGTTTCATTTGCTGCATGACTTCGGGATCTATCTGAAGAATATTTTCATTAAAATAGCGTTCTGAATCTTCTAAAATCCTTGTTTCTCTTACTAAGTTGTCTCTTCCTGTTTCAAAAAACCTTTGGGCGGCTGTAGGAGTAAATAAACCATTAAGAATAAAATTGTCAATCTCAGTAATCTTTTGGGCTTTGACAGGAGCATCAGCAACCATCAATAGCAGGGCGATCGCCATAATGACAAATTTGAAGCAACTAGAAAAGTGTAGAGTGTTAGTTTTCATTTTGCCCTCCTACCCAAGGCAATGGCTACTCTACCTTTATTATAGAAAAATTATCTGGGTCTAATCAGACGTGCTGTTCAACGGCGGCACGATATAGTTTTTGAATTTTCTTTAACAAACGGTCGAAAACCGAGTGATGAGATTCATGAGCCGGGTTTAAATTTTGTACTGTTTCGATTAATTTAGCTTCTCGCACATCTACATAACCGTCGCTGTAAATTAAGCCGCTAATTTTTTCTAATAATTCCAAATAATCAGCCGCAGAATGATATTCCCCCAAATAATCTTCTAGCCATTGATAACATTCAACTGGTTCAACTGGTCTTAATTCTGATAGTAAAGGCTTAATTTCTGGATCGTTAGCTAACTGAAAGTCTTGGGCAATACGATGTAAATATTCTCTTTCTTCTGGTTGAACGACTCCATCGATCCAAGCCGCACCAATCAGAATTTTGAGCAGTTGTTTCATTTTTTTAATTCGATTAATTAACATTGTTTTTTTGCAGTTTCACTATAAAGAAACCGTCCATATTATGACGATGAGGATAGATTTTGAGCCAACCCTCTGGTGTCACCCAATCGGACATCGCTACATAACTAGGTTTTTCAATTGTCCAGTCGCAATGAGATGCCAAAAATGATTGTATTACTTTTTCATTTTCTGAATAATTAAGAGTGCAAGTTGCATATACTAAAACACCTTGTGGCTTGACCCAAGTTGCTGCCTGTTCTAATAGTTCCCTTTGTAAACTAAAAAGTTCCCCGATCGCTTCTGGTGTTTGTCGCCAACGAATATCGGGGCGTTTGTGTAGAGTACCCAAACCAGAACAGGGTGCATCCAGCAATACTCTGTCAGCTTTGGCAGCAAACTGGTTCAATTTACGACTGTCTCCCAAATGAGTTTCAATTGATCGCAATTGTAACCTAGTTGCATTTTGTTTGACTTGATTCAAGCGTTTGCTGGCGCGATCGCCAGCAATAATTTGACCCTGATCCCCCATTAATTCGGCAATATGGGTGGTTTTCCCCCCCGGTGCGGCACAAGCATCAATGATGGTTTCTCCAGGCTGAGGAGCAAGAATATGGCTGACTAATTGCGCGCTGGCATCTTGTACCATCCACCATCCTTCTCGGTAGCCAGGTAGTTCGGCGATCGCTCCTGCACTTTGGGTAATTCTCAAACCTTGGGGTAAATTGGGAATTGGTTCGACTGAAACCCCCTCTGCGGTTAATTTTTGTTGAACTTGAGCCAGAGTAGTTTGCAGGATATTGACTCGCAGATCGATTTTTGCCGGTTGATTAAACCAGGCGGCTAATTTATTGGTTTCTTCTAAGGACAGTTGTTCTAACCAACTTGCGATTATCCAGTCGGGAAAACTGTGTAACACTCCTAATTTAGCTATTGGATCGTCTGGTAGTTGTAGCGGTTCGTCCTTGACAGCCTGACGAATGTATGCACGCAATAAACCATTTACTACCCCCGATAATTTGGCTAGTCCATTAATTTTAGCTAGTTCTACAGTAGTATTAACTGCTGCCGATGGGGGAATACGTTCTGTATAACGCAACTGGTACAAACCAATGTGTAAGATAATTCTTAAATCGGGGGGTTGTTGTCGCGCTTTTTTTTTACCCAATAAATCTAACAAGGCATCTAAGGTTCTTTGTCGGCGCACAATGCCATAAACCAATTCACACACTAAAGCACGGTCTACAGAAGTTATTTTTACTTTTTTTAATATTCGATCTAATGCCAAATCGGTATAGGCTTGCTGGCGATAGACATCCTTTAAAGCCAGAAACGCTAGTTGTCGGGGAGAATTGACGGAATAATCGGACAAAATAAGTAACCTCAGTTCGGGTTAATACAGTTTAATAAAGTAGCAGATAGGAACAATGAACAATCAACAATGAACAGCTTATCGTTTTTTTTGCTTTTTGGAATTTTAAATAAGACATAAGTTATTAGTTATTTTTTAATTATGGATGATGAATTATGTAATCAAATTGATTGGCAGAATATAGCACAGAAATATCAACACAAATATAGTTATTCTCGTTTAAAAGAAAGTTCCAGTCAATATCAGTATCAACCAGTAGGTGTACCAATTTTTCCTCAAGATATTAAATTGAGAAATTATCAAGATCAAGCTGTTTTAAGTTGGCTAGAAAATCGGGGTAGAGGTACGCTGAAAATGGCAACTGGTAGCGGTAAAACTCTTATTGCTTTGGCGATCGCTACAGAATTATATCAACAAATTGGACTGCAAGTATTATTAATAGTGTGTCCCTATCGTCACCTGGTCAATCAATGGGAAAGAGAATGTATCAAGTTCAATCTTCAGCCAATTATTGCCATGACGCGATTAGAAAATTGGCAGAGTAAATTATCCACACAATTGTATAATTTACGAACTAGTAGTCGCAATTTTTTGACCATTATTACTACTAATTCAACTTTAATCACTCAGGGATTTCAATCTCAACTTAAATATTTTCCTGCTAAAACTTTAATTGTAGGTGACGAAGCTCATAATTTAGGTTCGGCTCGTTTAGAAGCTAGTTTACCCCGTAATATCGGTTTGCGTTTGGCTCTTTCTGCTACTCCCGAACGGCATTTTGACGATGAAGGTACGGAGGCTCTATTAAACTATTTTGGGGAGATAATTCCTCCAGAATTTACTCTAGCTGATGCCATTCAACAAGGTGCATTAGTGCCTTATTTATATTATCCAGTTTTCGTGCGGCTGACAGCTTCAGAATCTCTAACTTATGCCAAGTTAACCAAACAAATTGGTTGGAGTTTACATAAAAATTCTAATTGGGAACAAAATGATAATTTAACTGCTCTCTTAACCAAGCGATCGCGTTTGCTCGGTACGGCGGCTAATAAGTTAGTCATTTTAAAAGAATTAATGACAACCAGATTAAATACTAGTCATACTCTTTTTTATTGCGGTGATGGCTATTTAGAAAATAGTACGTCTATTTATCGACGACAGATCGAAGCAGTAACTCACATTTTAGGTAAAGAATTAGGCTATCGGGTGAATACCTATAGTACTGATACACCTCTAGCAATGAGAGAAAAATTACGCCAGCAATTTGAGTCGGGAGAATTACAGGGTTTAGTTGCTATTCGTTGTTTAGATGAGGGAATTGATATCCCTGCGATTAAAACTGCAATTATTTTAGCCAGTAGCAGTAATCCCCGTCAATTTATTCAGCGTCGCGGCAGAATTTTGCGTCCTTATCCAGGTAAAGAGCAAGCTACTTTGTTTGATACTATCGTAATTCCCCCTAATTTAGATCGAGAAACTTGGGAAGTAGAAAAAAATCTTTTGCGTAAGGAATTAACCAGATTAATCACCTTTGCTAAATTAGCCACTAATGCTAGAGAAGCCATAGAGAAACTCATACAACTGCAAGAACAATATCAATTGTAAGTAAATTTAGCTAAAAATTTTAATTTATTCAGCTTGTCGGTCAAAGATTCACATAAATATAGTAATTAGTAATTAGTCAGAATTTTCAACTCAATTAGATTCTACAGTTTTGCTGATGTCGCCAGTTTTAACAATTTCTATTTCTGATTTATTTTGCTTGTTTTTAGCCTTATTAATTAATTCTCTGATTGCCAGAGGCGCACTTACAGGCCAGATTATAGCAGCGATCACTAAGACCATCCAAGATAATAAATGGGTTTTAGGTGTGGTGTTGTCTTTGAGAAAAAACATCAACCAATAACAGAAAAAAATCAAAATTCCCCATAGATACCACATACGTCATTATCCTATCAACTAATTATTATCGGTTCTAATCTAGCTTGAGTTAGGTTTAAATTTACTCAGTAAAATTAACTAAAATATATATACAAATTAGGGCATATATTAGTCATTAGTAGAGGCGATTCCGGAAGCGGAGGGGCTGTCATTTGAGGTTTCCGTGCATAGTTTACTTGTCCCGCTTAGTTTGGGATACGCCCCGTCCCCTACAGTCATTTTTTAATCTTTACTTTTTTAAAATTCCTTATTCTTTTCCCTATCAAGGTGTACTTAACTCAAACAAGAATTGCTATAATCACCCCCACTTACTGGTTTTATTCCTGCTAGATCGAGAATTTCGGGAATTAAATCTTCTCTTTTAACTGCCATCATATGAACTCCCTGACACATAGTCTGGGCTAGTTTTACCTGTTCAGCAGCAATTTTCATGCCTTCTTTTAATGGTTCTTTCGCTTTAGCCAGGCGTTCGATAGTAGATTCGGGAATGTTAACTCCAGGAACGTAATTATTGATAAATTGGGCATTTTTAGCAGATTTAAGCAGAAAAATTCCAGCTAAAATTGGTTTACCCCCGATCGCAGCAATTTGATTCATAAATTTATCGAGTTTGTCAAAATCGGTAATCATTTGACTTTGAAAAAATTTTGCTCCTGATGCCAGTTTGTTTTCAAAGCGTTTTTGCAAACCAGACCAACTTTTGAGTTGCGGATCTACAGCAGCACCGGCAAATAAATCTAATGGTTCGTCGGGTAAAGTTTTATCATTAAAATCAACTCCATGATTGAGTTTGTCAATTAACTTTAATAACCGCACCGATTCTAATTCAAAGACGGCTTTTGAGGTTTTGTGATCTCCAGCTTTAATTGGATCACCCGTTAAAGCTAAAACATTGCGAATTCCCAAAGCATAAGCACCCATCAGATCTGCCTGTAAACCAAGACAATTGCGATCGCGACAAGCTATTTGATAGATTGGTTCGATGTCATGTTGTAATAAAATCACTGAAGCTGCTAGAGAAGACATTCGCAAAACTGCGCGGCTACCATCGGTAACGTTAACTGCATGAACTCTTCCTGTTAATTTTGATGCTACTTGTAGCATACGAGCGGGGTTTCCTCCTTTGGGGGGAGCAACTTCAGCCGTAATTAAAAATTCTCCCTTGGCTACAGCATTGCGAAAATTCTCAGTCATTATAAGTTAAATATTATGGCTATTGTAGTTATAGTTTCTAGTTTTTGGTTTCTGGTTTTTACTTGCTACTCACTTCCTCACTGTCCTAACTAAAACTTGTAAGACTATAGCTCGAAGATAATCACCAAACAGATAAAAAGTAAAACAATTTAGGATTGCTACAGGTATATCTCAATTTAAAGAGGAGGTAAATAGCCTAGAGCATTTTTTACTCTAGTTAAAGTTCGGTTGGCTACTTCTGCTGCTGTTGCCGCTCCTTGACGCAAAACAGAGTTAAGATATTCGCGATCGCTCATTAGATCGTGATATTTATTTTGAATTGGCTTAAGAGCTTCAATGGCTGCTTCGGTTAATAGAGGCTTAAATTGTCCCCAACCCATGTCTTGACATTCTGCTGCTACTTCGGCTTTGGTTTTTCCTGCCAGCAATTGATATAAAGTAAGCAAGTTATGGCATTCGGGACGTTCTGGATCGTCGAAAGCTAATCCTTTAATGGGGTCGGTTTTACATTTTTTAATTTTACGAGCGATCGCATCGGGAGGATCGAGTAAATTAATTCGACTCAATTCTGATGGATCTGATTTGGACATTTTTTTCGTTCCATCTGCTAGACTCATCACCCTCGCGCCTTCAGCACGAATTAATGGTTCGGGTACTTTTAAAACTGCTTCTTTTTTCTTACCAAATTTGTCATTTACTCTAGCAGCAATATCGCGAGTTAATTCTAAATGTTGTTTTTGATCTTCTCCTACAGGTACTTTATCGGCATCGTAAAGTAAAATATCTGCCGCCATTAGTACTGGATAGTCTAATAATCCAACCCCGACGTTTTCACCTTGTTTGATGGCTTTTTCTTTGAATTGAATCATCCTTTCTAACCAGTTTAAAGGAGTTATGCAATTTAATAACCAAGTTAGTTCACTATGGGCGCTGACGTGAGACTGGACAAAAATGGTTGAATGTTCTAAATCGATACCGCAAGCTAAGTAAACAGCCGCTAAATTATAGGTATTTGTCGCCAGAGTTTTGGGATCGTGAGGTACGGTAATGGCGTGTAAGTCGGCAAAAAAGAAGAAGTTTTCGTATTCTTGCTGGATTTCTACCCAATTACGAATCGCCCCCAGATAGTTGCCTAAATGTAAATTTCCAGTGGTTTGAATTCCAGATAAGACTCGCTGTTTACTCATGTTTGATTACTAATTACTAATTTCTGCGCCAACCTTAATTTGGCAGAACGAGAACGGGGATTTTGTCTTTGTTCCTCTGGTTGAGGGACGATGGGTTTCTTGGTGATTACTTTTAGTAACTCACAATTGCGCAAGCGGTGTTTGACAATCCGATCTTCTAAACTATGAAAGCTAATGATACCAATTATGCCCCCCGGTTTTAACCACTGTGGGGCGCAGTCTAACAAAGTTTCTAAAGATTTGAGTTCGTCATTAACCACGATGCGTAAAGCTTGAAAGGTGCGGGTAGCAGGATGAATTCTACCATGACGGTATTTACCAGGTACAGATGTGGCGATCGCTTCGGCTAATTCTGTGGTAGTCTGAAAGGGTCGCTGCTGGATAATTTTTTTGGCTATACGTCGTGAAAATCTCTCTTCTCCGTATTGATAGATTAAATCGGCGATCGCTTTTTCCGACCAGTGATTGACAATTTCTGCGGCATCTAATGATTGAGAAGAATCCATCCGCATATCTAAAGGTGCGCTGTGACGAAAACTAAAACCTCGTTCGGCTACATCCAATTGAGGAGAACTAACCCCTAAGTCGGCAATAATTCCCGCAAATAATTTTCCCTGGGGTTGATAGTGGGCAAAGTTACCTTGCCAAAATTCAATTTGTTGGGGATAATACTCTACTAATTTTTTTTTAGCTGCGGCGATCGCCCGTTCGTCGCGATCAATCCCCACCACATTTACCCCCGATACACTTTGTAAAATTAACTGGCTATGCCCTCCACCGCCTACGGTTGCGTCTAAATATTCTCCTCCAGGCAAAATATTTAACCCCGAAATTAACTCTCGACTTAGTACGGGTAAGTGACTGAAATTAGCTGTTGTTTTAGCTTCCAAACATCAACTCCTAGAAATCTTAATTATTTTTTTATAATCTTAGTTGTCAACGATACCTAATTAATTGAAATCTACGGTTAAAATGATAATAGAGGAACATCGAGGTTAAACACCTGTTTCTTTTAGTAACCCTTATTAATTAGGAAAAGTTCAATTTATCCGATTTTTTTATGGAAGTAAGCCAACGTCCAGATAAGGCTGAAGATTCCCCAGACCATAGGTGGGCGAGAATATTGGGAACATCGGTTGCAGTAGCAACTCTAACTCTACCGATAATTATGATTGCTTACTATTCTCCTTTTAGAAGCAATGCCCAACCAGTGCCAGAAAGAATTTATCAATTACCAAAAATCCAGAGCTAACTACATGAAATAAAAGAAATAACTCTACAATTTTCTTTAGATCTGCAAGGAAGCCCCTGGAGATTAAAATTCCAGAGCATTTTGCTTAAAGCAAACCAACATACCAATTTTAGTTGTTAGTAATTGTTATATGGCAAAAAGGGCAGCCTCGATCCGATTGAGACTGCTCTAGTTCTTGCTGAATATTTAACTCAATTTTCATCTGGTTCTGTATTATTAGCAGTAACCGAGCCTAACTGCTGACGAACATCATCAATCGCCAAATTCAATTGAGCGATCTTATCTTCTAAGCCATGACGTGCCATTTCAATACTTTCCTCGGTATTAAATCTCTCTGCCGAACTAGTTTCTAAAGAATTATGGTAATCGCGATCGATAGCAGACTGTTGCGTGTTTTTATTGGCCAAAAGCGTACCTAACACGCCCCCCACTACTCCACCTACAATTGAACCTAAAATAAAGCCATTACCAAAACTATTTTTTTGACTCATAAATCTCCCGTCCATTTACTAACAACAAACTACTGGCATAACTAAGTTCCAAAAGCGCGATCGCCAGCATCCCCCAAACCGGGAACGATATATCCCTTACTATTAAGACCTTCATCAATGATAGCGGTATAAATCTCAAGGTGAGGATAATGTTCGCTCAATTGTCTTAAAGCTGGTGGTGCAGCAACTACAGAAACAATTTTAATTAAATTTGGTTGTACTCCCCGCTTAGTTATCTCTTCCATTGCCATCATAATCGAACCACCGGTAGCTAGCATCGGTTCGAGAATTATAATTCTAGTTTCTGGCTGAAACTGTTGGGGTAACTTATTTAAATAGCAAGTCGGTGCGAGAGTTGCTTCATTGCGAACTAAGCCCAAATGATAAACCGAAGCTATTGGTAAGATGTTTTGCACTCCCTCTAACAAAACCAAACCCGCTCTTAGAATCGGCACTACACCAATCGGAACTTGAGGATCAATTAAAGTCGCCTCACAAGGTGCTAAAGGAGTTTGTACGGTTGTTTCTATAGTTGGCAACCAATTTCTGCTGGCTTCATAACTCAACCAGCGTCCCAATTCAACCATGGCAGTTTTAAATAATACCGAGGGAGTATTGGCATCACGAGCTACTGCTAGCCAGTGTTTGATTAAAGGATGTTCGGGAACGTAAACACGCAGTTGTAAAGTCAAGTCGCTTCGCTCCAAGTTTCAGTGTTTGACGAAGTCAGAGGAAGCTCCGTCGTAAAAAGGCGGAGTCTCTCTGACCAAACAATATCATCCCACAAATTAAAAAAGTAATTGGTTATTGGTCATTGGTCATTGGTCATTGGTCATATAGCGTTTAGCTCTGACAGATTTTTAAATTAAACACCATATATAGTGGTATGATACTAATCCCCTGACACGAACTGAGGATTAGATTAAGAGATGAATCATTTGGCAGAATGGAAGGCTAGTTGTGTTGATGAAGAGTTAATTCAACTCAATGTAATTCCCTTAGAAGGTTCTGCTGCTGCGGAATATTTGCTCTACTCTAATGCTATACCCAGACGTAACGACGGCAGGATTAGTCAAGGATTTCTTCAGCGTTATGCCCATACTCATGCCGGTGGTTGGTGGTGTGCGGGAGTGGATATCTTAACAGGAGAAGAGGATGTATGGGGGTGTTTTAAACCAGAGTGTCCCAGGGCTAGTGGCGATCGCTGTAGTCCAAAAACCATCAAATATGAACATCCACCCAAAGCTCCTACGGGATTATTTGCTTTAAAAGTAACCTTGGGTATTTGGGAAAAAATTGCCCGTCGCTATCAAGTAGAGATTTTACCTACAGATCTCAATCGCGATCGCGCCGATTTGGGCTTTTGGCAGTGGTTGCGGCTGCATCCAGAAATTCCTTTATGTATTACTGAAGGGGCAAAAAAAGCAGGAACATTACTTTCGGCTGGCTATGGGGCGATCGCTTTACCGGGTATTCATAATGGTTATCGTACTCCCAAAGATAAGTCAGGTAAACGTATCGGTAAATCTCATTTAATTCCTCAACTGCAAGCATTGGCGACGGGTAAACGAGAAATTTATCTGGTTTTTGACCGTGATACTAAACCCAATACGGTAAAAGCTGTCAATGGGGCCATTAGAAAAACCGGCTACCTCTTACAAAAATCTGGTTGTGGGGTAAAAGTTGTCCAGTGGCATCCTCAATTGGGTAAAGGAGTAGATGATCTGATTGCCAATCACGGTGAAAAGTCCTTTGATGAAGCTTACGATCATGCTTTGTGTTTGGATACTTGGAAAGCCCAGGCTTGGAAGAGTTTAACTTATAAAACTCAGGTAGAGCAAAACTGTCGCTACTTACCACCAATCGAGCTTCCTGCTAGTGCTAAACTAATTGGCATTAAATCCCCCAAAGGTACGGGAAAAACTAAGTTTCTCGAACATATAGTTGCCCAGGCGATCGCCCAAAAGCAGAAAGTTTTGGTAATCGGTCATCGAGTCCAATTAGTTCAGGAATTGTGTCAGAGATTTGGAATTAAATATATTACAGAAATACCTCGCTTTTCTCAGTCAGAGATTTTGGGTTATGGTCTTTGTATCGATTCTCTTCATCCCCATTCTCAGGCACAATTTAACCCCGATGATTGGGGTGATAGTTTAGTAATTATCGATGAAGTAGAACAGGTATTATGGCATTGCTTGAATTCTAATACTTGTAAGGATAATCGAGTAGAAATTCTCAAGTCTTTAAAAACCCTAATGCAGAATGTTTTGGCAAGGCTAGGACAAGTCTATATCGCCGATGCCGACTTAAGCGACATTGCTTTAGATTATTTAATTGCTCTTGCAGGTATCGATCTACAACCTTATATTATTCAAAATCACTGGCAACCAGATAAGTTATCTGCTTGGCAAGTATATAACTATTCAGATAAGACTCCCAAAAAATTAGTAGCGGATTTAGAAAAACACATTCAACAGGGAGGAAGACCATTTGTCTGTCTCTCGGCGCAAAAACTTACTAGCAAATGGGGTACACAAACTTTAGAAACCTATTTAACACAAAAATTTCCCCAAAAGAAAATCCTTCGTATCGATTCAGAATCTCTAGCAGACCCCAATCACCCAGCTTATCAGTGTATTGCCAAGCTAGAAAGGGTTTTAAGGGAATACGATATTGTTTTAGCTAGTCCTTCCATTGAAACAGGAGTATCCATCGAACTAAAAAATCATTTTACTTCTGTTTGGGCGATCGCTCAAGGAATTCAGGCAGAAAATACTGTCCGACAAACTATTGCCCGTCTGCGTCACAATATTCCCAGATATTTATGGTGTGCTAGCTATAGTTTTAGTAACATCGGTAATGGTTCAACTTCCATTCCTGCTTTGCTGAGTTCTAACCACCGTTTGACTCAACTTAATATCCGTCTGCTGCAACAATCTGACTTTGCCTATCTCGACGATCTCGATACGGGGTTTCAAGCAGAATCTCTGTTGTGTTGGGCAAAAATGGCAGTACGCTTCAATGCCGGGTCGATGGACTATCGTAACTCTATTTTATCTGGGTTAAAAGCAGAAGGACATCAAATTATCGATGCTGCCACCATCAATTTAGAAAAACCAGAAACTAACTCTTTAGTAGAAGCAATTACCGAAATTAGCGAACAAAACTATCAAGCAGAATGTCAGGCGATCGCTTTTAGTGCTACTCTTGACGAGATACAATACCACAACCTGAAAAAACGTCCGATCAAATCCTTAAGCGATCGCCGTCAACTGAAAAAATACGAATTACAACAACGCTATCATCTGCCTATTACCCCGGAATTAGTTACCTTAGATGATCATGATTGGTACGACAAAATCAGATTACATTATTTTCTCACTGTCGGTCGTCCCTATCTCACCGATCGCGATACTAAAGTCGCCCGTAAATTAATCGAACAAGGCAACGGTAGTTTATTTTTACCAGATTTTAATAGTTCCCAACTGGGGGCGGTGGTAGGAGCAATGGAAGTACTGGGAATTCCAAGCTTGTTACAAGATGTAGGCAGAGAATTACGCAATACAGACCCTGAATTACAAACTCTAGCCGCGATCGCCCTAAACAATCGCCAGGAAATCAAAACCATACTGCGGATCGGTATTGCCAAAAACTATAGCGCGATCGCTATTATTAGCCGTCTATTAAGTAAAATTGACTGTAAATTAAAGTGCATTCGTTATGAAAGTCTGGGTAAAAAGAGAATTCGCGTCTATCAAATAGCTCAACCTACAGACCTAAGAGAACAGGTATTTCAACATTGGCTGGAAATCGACCGCCAGTTACCTGGAAATTCTTTATTTTGGTCGAGTAAAGAGGTTCAACGTCATGCCAAATTAGTCAATCGCAACCAACTCAACTCCAATTATATACAGCTAAGTTTGAATATTTGATGGAGGAAATAGTCAAATTATTCCCGAAAAATAACCAATGACAAATTTTAATGGTTGGACAATAATTGTCGTAGCGATCGCTTTAATTATGACCCTACCAATTATTGCTGTTTTTAAGAGCATTTTTACCGAATCTCATGCCATTTGGCAACATTTGTCCACTACAGTTTTGCTAGACTATATTACTAACTCTTTCTCGTTGATGCTGTTGGTAGGATTGGGAGTGACCATTATTGGTGTGGGAACAGCTTGGTTAGTAACCATGTGCCGTTTTTGGGGAAGCAGGTACTTGGAATGGGGGTTGTTATTACCTCTTGCCGCACCTGCCTACCTGTTAGCTTATGCCTATACCAGTATGCTGGATTATTTTGGGCCAGTGCAGATTTGGTTGCGTAGTATTTTCCGTTGGACTAGTGTTAATGATTATTGGTTTCCCAATATTCGTTCTTTGTGGGGTGCGGCGATTATGTTGTTGTTGGTGTTGTATCCCTATGTTTATTTATTGGCAAGGGTAGCGTTTACAAAACAGTCTGTTTGTACCATCGAAGCCAGTCGTTCTTGGGGTGAGAATCCCTGGCGCAGTTTTTTCACCATTGCTTTACCCCTAGCCAGACCATCAATTGTGGCAGGTTTGGCATTAGCTTTGATGGAAACTTTAAACGATTTGGGTACTGTAGAGTATTTTGGCGTGACTACTTTTACTACAGGGATTTATCATACCTGGTTGGGCATAGGAGAAAGAGCGGCCGCTGCACAATTAGCAGCGTTTTTGATGTTATTTATTTTAATTTTAATTGTGATCGAAAGAAGGTCGCGATCGCGGGCTAAATATTACCAAAGTTCTAATGCTCTGCAACAGTTACCCAAATATCAGTTAAATTTCTGGCGCGGTAGCTTGGCAGCGATCGCTTGTATGCTGCCCATTGCTTTGGGATTTTTCATTCCTGCTGCTTATTTATTACAATTAACTCTTTACGACCTAGAAAATGCTTTTACTGGAGATTTTTGGTCCCTAGCGCGCCACAGTTTTATTTTAGCGAGTCTCACCGCCATTATTGCCGTGATTATTTCTTTGATTATGGCTTACGGAGAGAGATTGCAGCCTCACTTGTTAATGCGATCAGCAGTGAGAATTGCCGCTATGGGTTATGCTATTCCAGGTTCGGTAATTGCTGTAGGAACGTTAATTCCCCTGGGTGGTTTGGATAATGCGATCGATGGTTGGATGAAGTCTCAGTTTGGCATTTCCACTGGTTTACTGTTATCTGGGACGATATTTTCCTTAATCTTTGCTTATTTAGTGCGTTTTCTGGCTGTAGCTTTTGGTTCGGTAGAATCCAGTCTGAATAAAATTCCCCCCAGTTTGGATAATGCTTCTCGCAGTTTAGGTTACGGTGCTACTAATACCCTGTGGCGCATTCACACTCCCTTAATGTCGGGAGGATTATTAACCGCAGCCATACTAGTATTTGTCGATGTAATGAAAGAACTTCCCGCAACGTTGGTAATTGGTCCAGTTAATTTCGATACTCTAGCCATTCGAGTTTATCAATACTCCTCCGATGAAAGATTAATAGAAGCTGCCGCACCAGCACTGGCGATCGTGGTAGTGGGTATAGTTCCCGTAATTTTATTAAGTTGGCGAATTAGTAAGTCTCGTTCGATTT